>JASFTI010000015.1:0-23955 GCA_050053635.1 Gemmatimonadales bacterium | reverse complement strand
GGCATCGCGATGTGGAAGCCGGTTCAGATCGCCTGGCTCACCGGGCTCTTCGGCGGCTTCCAGGCGGCGCGCTACTGGCACTTCTGGGCCGTCTGGCTGTTCGTCGGCTTCACCATCATGCACGTCATTCTCGTATTCGTAGTCGACCCCGCATCGCTGCGCGCGATGATCAGCGGTCGCTATCGAGGGAGGTTCCCCATTGATGAGCCGTAGAGTCGACCGCCGCGGCTTCCTCGTCTCGGCCGCCGCGTCCTTCCTGGCGGCGTGCGGTTGGGACGGCGGACGCACGCTGCGTCCCGTGCTGAGCGGCGTCAGCCGCTTCAACGACTGGGTCAGCCAGCTGGTCTTCTCGGGCGAGCGGCGGGCGCCCAAGTACGACCCGGCGCAGCGCTCCCGCAGCTTTCCCGCCTACCACATCAGCGCCATGACGCCGACGCTCGCCGAGCCGGAAGCGTGGCGGCTCGAGGTGGGCGGCCTGGTGCGCACGCCTTTCAGGCTCACACTCGAGGAGATACGAGCGATCGAGCCCGTCACCTACACGGTGAAGCATCATTGTGTCGAGGGCTGGTCGGCCGTCGCGACCTGGACGGGCATACCCTTCCGTGTCATCGCCGAGCGGGCCCGTGTGCGCCCCGACGCCCGCTACGTGCGCTTCGATTCGTTCGACTCGGGCTACTACAACGGCTGGGACATAGAATCCGCGATGCACCCCGAGACCATCCTCGCCTACGGTTTCAACGGCGAGGACCTGACGCCCGAGCACGGCGCTCCCCTGCGCCTCTACGCACCGCACAAGCTTGGCTACAAGATGACCAAGTACCTGACCCGAATCATGTTCGCGGCCGAGCGGCCCGGCGGTTACTGGGAGGACCAGGGCTACCCCTGGTTCGGCGGCGTATGAGAAGGGCACTGCTGCTGATTGGCGGAGCCGTGGTGTTCGCCGTCGCCTGCGGTCGGGAGCGCGATATGCCGGAGCGGGTCGAGATGCCGGACAGCGCCGAGGTCATGCGGGCTATGACCAGCGAGGCGGCGATGGATTCGATGCTCGATACCATCCCGGGCGGCGAGATGGCGCGCGGCGACTCGGCGGCGGCGGCGGAGTTGCTCAAGAAGAAGATGTAGCCTCAGCCGGAGCCGGACTCCGCCTCGCCCCATCGGGTCACCTCAGGCGATCCGTATCGATCGATGAACTCGCGGAACTCCGGTCGAAAGGTCTCCCGCCGCTCCTTCCAGTACCACTGGAAGCCCGGGGCCTTCGCGTAGGCGGCGTAGAGCTTCTCATAGCCCCTCCACACATCCGCATCCAAGGCTCCGTGATGGTATTGGTAGTGCGCGTCTTCGAACATCCGGAGCAGCGAGAAACAGAGTTCGATGAACCGCGCCTGCTCCTTCTCGTCGAGCTGCGACGGATCCTCGCTACCTACCTGGAACGTCCAAGCCAACTCGGGGTCGAGCAGCAGCGGTCTGTTCCAGTCTCGAGCGGCGGTCGCGATGGAATGGGACGTCGCCAGCCGCGTGGCCGTCGTGTGCTGGCGTATCTGGCGGGCCAGGTATATGAGCGTCACGATGACACCCAGCGCGCCCAGAAACTCTCCAACAGCTCCTATGGCTGTCCAGTTCATATGGCCCCTGCTACACGGAAATGCATCGGGCGAAGCACCCAAGAAGAAAAGGGCCGTTCGCCGACGTGCCCGAACTTACGGTCGTTGCCGCCGCCTGACCAGAAGCACCGCTCCATTGAAACGGGGGCTCCTGAACGGCGCTGAACCCGGCACAGCAACCGATACCGGGGTACCCACCCAACCCCGGAGTCGTTACGTTTCAAGCCACGGAGGGCTAGACCTAATCGGCAAGGCAGCGGTCTTGAAAACCGCCGGGGGCAACCCCTTCCGGGTTCGAATCCCGGGCCCTCCGCTCTCGTGATCGCAAGTAGCTACGACACCGGCTACCCTCGTTTCGGCGGCCGGCACCGCCCGTCCCACTGGTGCCCAGTGCTCCCTGACCAGTGACCTTATAGCGCGGCCGTGGTTGGTGGGATTGGCGGTCGATCCCTTAATCGGGCGCGCTCGTCGCCGTACGGGTGAGACAGCGATCCGTTGGGTCGCTTCAGCTACAAGGAGTGAGATGATGTCGTACAGACATGCTTGGGCTGTCGCACTGCTTCTATGGGCGCTCTTGCCGGCTAATGCCTATGCTCACTGCGATGGCCTGGATGGTCCGGTTGTCAAAGCGGCGAAGGCAGCCCTGGAGGCGAACGACGTGAATCTGGTTCTCGTCTGGGTTCTCGAGGAACACGAGCCCGAGGTTCGCAGCGCCTTCCAGCGGACTCTCGCCGTCAGGGAACTGAGTGAAGAGGCGATGGAGCTGGCAGACATGTACTTCTTCGAGACGGTCGTTCGCCTACATCGTTTGGGGGAGGGCGCGCCGTATACCGGGCTGAAGCCCGCCGGTCGCGATCTCGGCCCTGCTATTCCGGCAGCGGACCGCGCGCTGGAGACGGGGGATATCGAGCCTCTACTCGAGCTGCTCAGCGAAGAGGTGCGCAGTGGTCTATTGCGGCACTTCGGGCGCATGCTGAACGCGAAGGACTACGAGACGAGTAACGTTGAGGCGGGCAGAGAATTCGTGGAATCCTACGTCCTTTTCGTTCATTACGTGGAGCGTCTATACGAGACGGCGAGCGCCTCGGTCCACGGTCACTTTCCCGAGGCACCCGAAGCGGGACACTCCGAGCCCCCCGCTAAGTCGAGGTAACCTTTGTGATGTGCTGAGAGCGGAGCGCCGCGTCGAGCGCGGCAAGCGTCTCGGCGTCCGATTCGGCCTGAATCAGCCGCTCCCGCACGCTGGCTTCGGCCAGTCCGCTGGCCAGCGCCGCGAGGATCTGGAGCTGTAACCCGCTTTCGCCCTCCGGACTCAACAGCAGGAACACGAGGTGCACCGGAAGTCCATCGGGCGCGTCCCATTCGATGCCGGCCACCGAGCGGCCGAAGGCCAACACCGGCCGTTTCAGGTCGGGCAGGCGGGCGTGCGGTATCGCCACGCCGCCACCCGTACCGGTCCCCTGGAGCTCCTCACGCTGCCGAACCGCCGCCGCGCACTGCCCGGAACCGGTCGGTCCGGCCTCAGCGGCCAGGCGGCCGCACAACTCGTCGATGACCTCCCAGCGGGTGGTGCCGCGCAGGCCGGGTACCGTCGCCGAGCGGGCGAAGTAGGCGAGTACGTTGACCGCCTTGCGGCGATGGATGGACCAGGATAGCCAGGGCGCGACCAACAGCGACGAGACGATCGCCGAGACCACTATTCCGACGAAGACCTGGGTGGTGAGGATTCCGTGCTCGAGCGCCAGGTCGGCGACGACGATCCCTGTGACGCCGCTCGGCGTGAAGGCGATCCCCACCGAGACTCGGTCCTCACGGGAGAGCGCTGTCCCCAAAGCACCCAGCCAGGCACCGCCGAACTTGGCCACGATCGAGACGACGGTCACGAAGGTGACTATGAACCAGTCGAAATCGGCCAAGAAATCGAACTGCAGGCCGATACCCGCGAAATACAGGGGCACGAACACCGAGTGGACCATTTGGGACACGACGTTCCGCGTGCGTTCGCTGAGGGCATGTGACTCCCCGGCCATGATCCCCGCGAGGAAAAAGCCGAACAGCGCCGTCAAGCCGACGCGCTGGGTGAGGGCGCCGCACGCCAGGCCCACGCAGCTGACGAGGCTCAGAACGGCGCCCGGCTGATCCGGCAACCGCTCGCTCACGTAGGCGATGGCCCAATCCACCCCGCGCAGGCCCCAGGTTATGCAGAACGCGGTAAAGGCGATGGCCACGATGAGCGATAACGCCACCGAACCCAGTTGCACGCCGAGCGGCGTCGCCATGCCGAGCACGACCGCCAAGATGACCCAGGCCAGGATGTCGTTGACGGCGTAACCGCACAGCGTCACGAGCCCCAGGTCGCTTTTCACCAGGTCCATGTCGTGCAGGACGCGGGCGATGATCACCATCGCGCTGATCGCCATCGTCGTGCCGAGGAAGAGCGCGAAGGGCACCCGGACGCGAGGGTCGGGCATGTAATGCTCGGGCAGCATCAGCGAGAAGCCGAAACCGACGGTCAGCGGAACGAGCACGCCGATCACACCGATCCGCAGCGCCGGCCCCCGCTGGCGCCAGGCCGCCGACACGTCGACCTCGAGGCCGGTCTCCAGCAGCAGGAAAAGCACGCCGAACCAGGCGACGGTGTCGAGCATCGCCAACTGGATCGGGTCGGGAGGAAAGAGGGCACTTTGGAGCGCCGGCCAGGCCCGGCCGAGCACCGTCGGTCCGAGCAGGAGCCCGATGGCGATCTCGCCGACCAGGGGTGGGTGCCCCAAACGCCGCAGCACCTCGCCGAGGCCCCGAGCCAAGCCCAGCAGTAGAAGGACCTGGAGCAGGAAGATTCCAAGGTGCTGCTCGGTCATGTGTCGCTCCTCTCCGATCTGTTACGGCCTAAAGCGATCGGGCGAACTGATGGCGATGGCAGATTGGCGATCCATATTGGAGATGCAGGGCCAGCTGCGAAAGGATCGGGGGGGTCCAGCATAACGGCGACCTTCGAGGCGGAAGACGCCAAACGTGCCGGCGTCCAACAAGGTCCAGCTGCCAACCACCAAGCTGGGCCGGCGTTGGGGTCTTGCTGCTCCACGATTTTGCGGCTCTATTCCCCGCGACTATTTGTAGAGACCGTTGGCGTCAGGCTAGGCGCCGCCCAACGTGAAAGGAGAAGTGAGGGATGAGGCCGATCTGTGTATCCGTCGCGCTGGCGGCGGCTTTGTTTACAGTAACAGTGACGTCGGTTCGAGCCCAAACGGCGGTCTTCATCGAGTACACGGTTACCGGTAGTGCCTCGGCATCCGGTCGGGAGGTGGACGTCGTAATGTGCAGCTCGAGCGAGGACGGTCTCAACATCCACTCGATGGGGGAGTGGGTATTCACCTTCGACGCGCCGTCTGCCGAGGCCGGTGAACACGAAGCCCGCGTGCGGGTCGCGGCCCCCACCGCCGTCACAGCGTTGCACGACGATGACTTCCGCACCGACGACCGGCTCACCGGCGATGGTACGATCATCGTGGAGAGCGCGGGCAAAGGTGAGATGGGTATCCCGTTGCTCAGGGTCCGGTACACGGCGGAGGGGCTGTCATCGGATACCGGCGCGACCATCGATGTGGAGGGCACGCTGGTCTGTCCCCTGCTGTGATTCAGTGCCCGTAAATCACGACGACTACAGTTCGACGACTGAAAGATTAGTGAAAGTGCCTGGCTCGGCTCGCCGGGCGGTCGGTTGCCCGCGAGAATGACAAGGAGCGACGATGAGTATCAACAGATTGGGCATCAACAGCAGGCTCGTCCACGGTGGGTACCATCCCGATGGGGCGGGAGCGGTGAACGTGCCGATCTACCAGAGCTCCACCTTCGCGTTCCGAGACGCCGCCCACGGAGCCGCGCTCTTCGCCGGTGAGGAGGAGGGGTACATCTACACACGGATCGGCAACCCGACGATCCGAGCGCTCGAGGACTGCGTCGCCGATCTGGAGAATGGCCTCGGCGGAATCGCCACCAGCTCCGGGCTCGGGGCGGTCAGCACGCTCTACATGGCCCTGCTTGAGTGTGGCGCCCACATGGTGAGTACGGCGTCGGTGTACGGCCCGAGCCGCGGTCTCATCGAGAAGCAGTTCACGAGGTTCGGCGTCGAGGCGTCCTTCGTCGACACCTCGGACCTGGACAACCTGCGCCAAGCGATTCGGCCCGACACGCGCCTGGTCTACGTGGAGACGCCGTCCAACCCGGCGATGCAGGTGACGGACATCGGCGGCGCCGCTGAGATCGCCCACGATCATGGCGCGCTCCTGGCGGTGGACAACACCTTCGCCAGCCCCTACCTGCAGAGGCCGCTGGACCTGGGTGCGGACGTGGTGCTCCATTCGGTCACCAAGTTCATCAACGGCCACGCCGACGTCGTCGGTGGCGTCCTGGTGGCGAAGAAAGATGATGTCGTTCAGCGTCTCAGGGGCGTGATGGTCGATATGGGCTGCAACATGGATCCCCACCAGGCGTTCCTCGTACTCCGGGGGCTCAAGACGCTCGGGCTGCGAGTGGAGCGGGCGCAGGCGGGTGCCGAGGCGATCGCCCGCTGGCTGGAGAGGCACCCCAAGGTCGAGAGCGTGCGCTACATCGGCCTCCCCTCTCACCCCGGTCACGAGATGGCCAAGCGGCAGATGTGCGGGTTCGGCAGCATGATCGCCTTCGAGCTGAAGGGGGGACTTGAGGCCGGCCGCCAACTGATGGACCACGTCAAGCTTGCCACGCTGGCCGTCTCGCTCGGCGGTGTGGAGACGCTCATCGAGCATCCCGCATCGATGACCCACGCTTCGATGTCGAAGCAGGCCCGCGAGGCCGCCAGCTTCACCGACGGGCTCGTGCGCTACTCGGTGGGCATCGAGGACCCGGCCGACCTGATCGCCGATCTGGAGCAGGCGCTGGAGACCGTCTAGCTCGATGTCACGGAGTTCGCAAACGCTGGCGTCCCCGGATCGAGGCGCGGTGCTGGCCGCCTTCCGTCGGGCCCTGGCCCGGGAGATGCACGTGCTGCGTCGCTATCCCGGGCTGCTGTGGCAACAGCTTTACAACCGGCTCCAGTGGGAGAGCGAGCCCGTCCGCACGCTCCTCGAGCCGGAGTTCGAGCGCCGCAGCTTGCCGGGCGTTTCGGCCTGGTTGCGAACCCGGGCGCGGTCCCGGGAGTCGGAGGCGCTGATCCGTACCCTCGTCGGCCACACAGACAAGGTTTTGGCCTGTGCCTACAGCCCCGACGGCACCCGGGTAGCCTCGGCGAGTGAGGATAAGACGCTCAAGCTCTGGGACGCCGAAACGGGCGAGGAGCTCCGCACCCTGGGCGGCCACACCGGCGGTGTGTACGCGTGTGCGTTCAGCCCGGATGGTGCCCGGTTAGTCTCCGGGAGCGAGGATATGACGCTCCGGCTCTGGGACGCCGAGACGGGCCAGGAGCTTCGCACCTTCGAGGGCCACACCGGCACTGTCTACGCTTGTGCGTTCAGCCCCGACGGCGCCTGGATTGTCTCGGCGAGCGGCGATGAAACGCTGAGGCTCTGGGATGCCGAGACGGGTAGGGCGCTCCGCACCTTCGAAGGCCACCTCGGATTCGTCATGGCCTGTACCTTGAGCCCCGACGGCACCCGAGTGATCTCGGCAAGCGAGGACAAGACGCTCCGGCTCTGGGACGCCGAGACGGGTAGGGAGCTTCGCACCCTCTCGCGGTACACCAGCGGCGGCCGAACCTGTGCCTACAGCCCCGACGGTGCCCGGGTGGTCTCGGCACCTTGGGACACTGGGCCCACGCTCTGGGACGCCGAGACGGGCGAGGAACTTCGCGCGCTCGAGAGCCACAGCGGCGGGGTCTACGCCTGTGCCTACAGCCCAGAGGGCACCAGGGTGGTGTCAGCCAGCTGGGAAAAGACGCTCAAGCTCTGGGAGGCTGAAACGGGCCGAGAGCTTCGTACCCTGGAGGGCCACACCGACAGGGTCCGGGCCTGTGTTTTCAGGCCGGACGGAGCCCGGCTGGTCTCGGCAAGTGAGGATGGGACCCTGAAGCTCTGGGATGCCGAGACGGACCGGGAGCTGCGAGACCTCGAGGGTCACACCGCTTTTGTCTCCGCTTGCAGCTTCAGCCGCGACGGCGCGCGAGTGGTCTCCGCAAGCGGAGACATGACGCTCAGGCTCTGGGACGCCGAGACGGGCCAGGAGCTTCGCACCTTCGAGGGGCACACCGAGCGCGTTTTAGCCTGCTCCTACAGCCCCGATGGCGGGCGGGTGGTCTCCGCTAGCTGGGACAAGACGCTCAAGCTCTGGGACGCCGAGACGGGGCAAGAGCTTCGCACTCTCGACGGACACACCATGAAAGTTTTCAGGTGTGCTTTCAGCGCCGACGGTGCCCGGGTGCTCTCGGCGGGACAGGACTTCAACGGCCACGGCGAGCTCATAATCTGGGACGCTGACACGGGTCGGCTGCTGCACACCCTGGCGGGCCATCCCGAGGCGTGTGCCTACAGCCCCAACGGCGCCCGGGTGGTCGCGGTATCGAGCCCGTACCGAGACCACACGCTCAAGATCTGGGAGGCCGAGACGGGAGTAGAACTCCACACCCTCGCGGGGCACACCTCGGCGATTGAGGCGTGTATCTACAGCCCCGATGGTGCCCAGTTGGTCTCGGCCAGCTGGGATAAGACGCTCAAGCTCTGGGACGCCGAAATGGGCCGGGAGCTTCGCACCTTCGAGGGCCACACCGGCACTGCCTACGCTTGTGCCTTCAGCCCGGACGGCGCCCGGGTGGTCTCGGGAAGCACAGATACGACGCTCAAGCTCTGGGACGCCGAGACGGGCCGGGAGATTCACACCCTTAAGGGCCACGCCAGGCGGGTCAATGCCTGTGCGTTCAGTCCCGACGGTGCCCGGGTGGTCTCGGCAAGCTGGGATGGGACGGTCAGATTCTGGGACGTCGAGACGGGGGGATGCCTAGCGATTCTACCGCTGTTCGGAAGCCCGAGCGCACGCGCGCTGGCCCATCATCCGGCCAGGGCGAGCGTCGCGTGCGGCACCGATGTTGGCGCTCTCTACTTGGTCGACCTTCTCGGTATCATCGAGGGTCCAGTCGTGGTGACTGCTGCTGACCTTGGAAATGGCCCAGCGATTCGTTGCCCGGCCTGCCTGGAACGCCACCCCCTTCAGCAGGCCTGGCTCGGGCATGAGCTGGACTGTCCAGAGCCCGCCTGCGACGTGCGGTTGCGGGTCAACCCGTTCGTCGCCGGCCGGCCCGCCCGCTAGAGACAGAGGCCCATAGGCGGATCCGCGTCGGGCCAGTAGTTACAGAACTCGGAACAGCACTGGTCGTGCCAGCGGCAGACCCGATTGCGGCCGATGCACGGGCCGGTAGGCTCGCATCCCGTCCCGCCCAACGTGAACGTGCCCAGGACCATGATTCCCAGCAGGACTCTCCTCAATACTCGCCTGCCGAAACTGCGTTCGCCGCGTGGCTCGCTGGTTTCCATGTGCACACCGCAAGCTGAGATGACCGTGCCGCCGAGGTTGACATCGTCAACATACCGGGCTAGATTGACGGTGTCAACAAACGGCGCCCAAACTGCCGCTCCAAGCGGCTTATTGGGTCGATTGACTAGAAAAGAGGCCACGATGGGATTGGACGTATACGCACAGCGAGGACCCGGCCAGGATCTCACGGAGGAGGACGAGAAGGCCTTCGAGGCGGCCGAGATCGCGCTCTGCGGTGGGATGTTGAGTGGGGCGGCGGGCAGCTTTCGCGGCAAGGTCTACGCCGGCCTCGTCCACGAGATCACCGGGGAGAGCCTGTACGAGGAGTGGATTCCGCCGGAGCGCGTGAAGGGGATGCACGAGGCGCTCGTGCGCTGCGACCCCCAGGAATTGGACACTATTCACGGCGAGCTTTTGGGCGACGTCGAGGACGCCGTGGCCAACCTGCGCGAATTCTTCAGGGTCTGTGTTGAGCGCGGGCTGGGCCTGGTCGGTTGGTGGTGAGGCGACGCTTCTGGACGCGGCGGATGCAGCAGCCATATGTTGGGAGCGTTAGAAACTCCAGATGGCCCGGTCGACTGTGTGCCCGGCGTGCTTTTGTGCGCGGTTGGAGGTCACGATGACACGGCGTCGGGAAGCGGCGGCGTCGCCCGGCGATCGCGGTGCGGTGCTCGCCGCTTTCCGCCGGGTGCTCGCTCGGGAGACGCACGTGCTGGGTCGCGATCCCGGGCTGCTGTGGCAACAGCTCTATAACCGACTCCAGTGGGAGGACGAGCCTGTTTCCGCCCTGCTGGCACCTGAGTTCGAGCGCCGCAGCCGGCCGGGCGCTTCACCCTGGTTGCGAACCCGGACGCGGCCCCGTGAGTCGGAGGCGTTACTTCGTACCCTCGAGGGCCACACCCACCATGTCTTGGCCTGTGCTTACAGCCCCGACGGCACCCGGGTGGTCTCGGCGAGCCAGGATAAGGTGCTCAAGCTCTGGGACGCCGAGACAGGGGAGGCGCTCCACACCCTGAAGGGCCATGCCGCCGCGGTCACTGCCTGTGCCTACAGCCCGAACGGCGCCTGGGTGGTCTCGGCGAGCCGGGATCGGACGCTCAAGCTCTGGGACGCCGAGACGGGCCTGGAGATTCGCACGTTCGAGGGCCATACGGACTCGGTCTACGCCTGTGCCTTCAGTCCGGACGGCGCCGCGGTCGTCTCGGCAAGCTGGGATGGGACGACTCTGCTTTGGGACGCTGAGACAGGCCGCCAGCTTCGCACCCTCGACGACTACCCTTTCGGGGTCGAGGACTGTGCTTACAGCCCCGACGGCACCCGCGTGGTCTCGGCCGGCTTTCATCACACGCTGCAGCTCTGCGACGCGGAGACGGGCCAGGAGATTCATAACCTCGCGGGACACAGCGACTGTATCCGGGCCTGCGCGTTCAGCCCTGATGGCGCCCGGGTCGTGTCGGCAGGCGACGACCAGACGCTCAAGCTCTGGGACGCGGAAACGGGTCGGGAGATTCGCACCCTGGTGGGTCACACCAGCCGTATCTGGGCTTGTGCCTTCAGCCCCGACGGCGCCCGAGTGGTCTCGGCAAGCTCGGATACCACGTGCAAGATCTGGGACGCCGAGATAGGAGAGGAGGTTCGTGCCCTCGAGGGCCACGCCGGCAAGGTCGCGGTCTGTGCCTACAGCCCCGACGGTGCCCGGCTGGTCTCGGCAGGTGGGGACAAAACGATTAGGCTGTGGGACGCCGAGACGGGCCAGGCAATTCGCACTCTCGAGGGCCACGCCGGGGGGGTCCGGGCCTGTGCCTTCAGCCCCGACGGCGGCCGGCTGGTCTCGGCAGGTGGGGACAAAGCGATCAGGCTGTGCGACGCCGAGACGGGCCAGGTGATTCGCACCCTCGAGGGCCACACCGGCGGGGTCGAGGTTTGCAGCTACAGCTCCGATGGCACCCGACTGGTTTCGGCAGGTCGGGACAAGGGGTCGTTGAGCGACTGGCGAACGATCAAGCTCTGGGACGCCGAGACGGGGGAGGAGCTACACAGTCTCAAGGGCCACACCGACAGGGTCAACGCCTGTGCGTTCAGCCCCGACAGCGCCTGGCTGGTCTCGGCAGGCGGTAGTTTCTTTTTGACGAAGGATACGACGGTCAAGCTCTGGGACGTTGAAACGGGCCGGGAGCTTTTCACCTTCGAGCACGACAGCGGGGTTCTGGCCTGTGCCTTCAGCCCCGACGGTGGCCGAGTGGTCTCGGCAGCCTACAATGGGACGCTTAAGCTTTGGGATGCAGGGACGGGCCAGGAGATTCGGACCCTCGAGGGCCACACCGGCTGGATCTGGGCCTGTGCTTGCAGTCCCGACGGCGCCCGGGTGGTCTCGGGAGGCGGAGAATATGATGCGACACTCAAGCTGTGGGACGCCGAGACGGGCCGGGAGGTTCGCAGCCTGGAGGGCCACACCGCTGCGGTGACCGCGTGTGCGATCAGCCCCGACGGCGCTCGGGTGATCTCGGCGAGCGCGGATCTCACGCTCAAGCTCTGGGACACCGAGACGGGGGAGTGTATCACAACGCTGCCGCTGCTGGGTACCGCCAAGGCTGTGGCCCATCATCCCGTCCGGGCGAGCGTCGCGTGCGGTGATGAGGGCGGTTCGGTCTACCTACTCGACCTTGTCGGCATCCGCATGGGCCCCCTCATCGTCACCGCCGTTGATCTCGGAAGTGGCCCGGCGGTTCGCTGCCCGGCCTGCCTCGAGCGTCATCCCCTTCAGGCGGCCTGGCTCGGCCAGGAGCTCGACTGTCCCGCCAGAGCTTGCCACGCAAAGTTGCGGGTCAACCCATTCATCGCCGGCCAGCGCGTGCCGCGACCAAGCCGTTCCGACGTCGTGCGCGGCGACCGGGAGTGAAGGCTCGAAATAAAGGAGGGCGATATGCCCGGCAAAACCGAGGAGGGATCCGGCGCCGGCCCGAGGACCGGCCGGTCGCGGACCTTTCGGCTCTTCGTCAGCTCGACATTTCAGGACCTGAGGGCGGAGCGCAACGCGCTCCACGCGCACGTCTTCCCACGGCTGCGCCAGCTGTGCCGGCGCCACGATTGCCGCTTCCAGGCCATCGACCTGCGCTGGGGCGTGAGCGAGCAGGCGGCGCTGGACCAGCAGACCATGACCATCTGCCTGCGCGAGATCGAGCGCTGCCATCGCGTCACCCCGCGACCCAACTTCCTCGTGCTCCTGGGCGATCGCTATGGCTGGTGTCCGCCGCCGCCGCGCATCCCCGCCTCGGAGTTCGAGGCGCTGCTCGAGCACGTCTCGGCCGAGGAAGCGGAGCTGCTGCGCTGGAGCGAGGAGCAGCCGGCCGACGGTAAGGGCTGGTACCGGCGCGACGAGAACGCGAGCCCGGCCGAGTACCGACTGCGGCCCCGCCAGGTCGATACGTCCGGCTGCAAGACGCGAGACGAAGAGGAAGCGGCACGCCGGGCCGAGGCCACGGCGTGGGGCGAGATCGAGGCGCGGATCCAGCACGCGCTCGAGCGTGCGGCCGCTGAGTCCTCGCTTCCCGCCGAGGCGCGGCTCAAGTACGAGAGGTCGGCCACGGAGCAGGAGATCGCCGTCGGCGCCCTGCAGGTCGAGAACCCGGCGGACAAGGTCTTCTGCTTCTTCCGCACCCTGAAGGGGCTCCCCGACGAGGTCCGGCCGGGCGAGTCGCTGGCGTCCGACTACCGCGACCTGGACGACGACGGTCGGCCCGACAGCGGGGCGGCCGCGCGGCTCGAGGCCCTGAAGAAGGAGCTGCGTGAGCGTATCCCGGCCAGCGTGCACGAGTACGAGGCGCGGTGGACGGAGGAGGGCCCGAGCACCGATCACCTGGGCACACTTCCGGCGGATCTGGACGAGTGCCTGGCGCTGCTAGACGCTGCCGAGCCGCCTGACACGCTCTGCGCCGCCGTGTGGCGCCGGTTGGCGACCACGATCCTCGAGGAGATCGAGCAGCCCACCGAGCTTCCAGCGGCGCCGGACCAGAAGATCCACGTGCCGCCTGACGAGGGGCTCGATCTCGAGGGGCGGGCCCACTGCGACTTCGCTAACGGGCTGCTGCGCTTCTTCGTGGGTCGCGAGGCGCCGCTCCAGGCGATCCGCGACTATCTGGCAGGCGACGCGCCCGACCTCCTCGCCGTCGTGGCCGCGGGCGGGGCCGGCAAGTCGGCGCTGATAGCGAAGGTGCTCGAGGAGGCGAAGGACGCGTACCCCGGCGCGCAGATTGTCTATCGCTTCATCGGCGCCACCCCCTCATCGTCCGACGGCCGCAGCCTGCTGGTGAGCCTCTGCCGCGAGATCTCGCGCCGCTACGGCGTGGACGAGGAAGTTCCGTACGACTACACCGAGCTGGCCTCGGAGCTGGAGAAGCGGATGGCGCCAGCCAGCGCCGACCGGCCGCTCATCCTCTTCCTCGACGCGCTGGATCAGCTCTCCGAGGCCCACGGCGCCCGCAACCTGACCTGGCTGCCCCGGCAGCTGCCAGAGGGGGTGCGGGTGGTCGTCTCCACCCGGAGAGAGGCGGAGACGTTCGGTGCCGTGACGCGGCTGCAGCCCCAGGAAGTCGAGCTCGGCCCCATGTCGCGGGACGACGGCGCGGAGCTGCTCGGCCTCTGGCTGAACGATAGCGGCCGAACGCTCACGCCGGAGCAGCGGACCAAGGTACTCGATGCCTTCGAGACGGAGCGCTCCGGCGGTCGGCCGCTCTACCTGAAGCTCGCCTTCGAGGAGGCGCGTCTCTGGCCGTCATATGTAGACGGGGACGAACTGGAGCCGGGAATCGACGGGGTGATCCGCGAGAACCTGTTCGACCGACTGGCGCGGGAGGAGAACCACGGCGAGGCGCTCGTGGCCGGCACCGTCGGCTACCTAGCCGCCTCACGCCACGGGCTGGCCGAGGATGAGCTGCTCGACGTGCTCTCCCGGGATCCGGAACTCTATACCGCTTTCCTCCGAGGCAGCTACCACCTGCCGTCCGATCTCGTGGCCCGGGCCGTCGAGCGGCGCCGCGCGGGCTCGAGCGGAGGCGAGGCCGAGCGAGACGAGGAGCGGCCGGCGGAAGAGTGGCTGCGCGCGCTCATCGCGGACCCCGGTAGCGCGCCCCAGCTCCGGGACTTCCTCGACGACGTCTTGCCCAAACGGGACGGCCCGCGGCTACCGGTGGTGCTCTGGTCGCGCCTCTTCTTCGATCTGGCGCCCTACCTGACGGAGCGCCTGGGCGACGGAACCGCCCTGCTTGCGTTCTACCATCGCGAGCTGGGCGACGTCGGCGCGCAGGTCTTCGCGCACGACGAGCGCGGCCAGACCCTGCACGGCCGGCTGGCCGACTACTTCCGCTTCCGCGCCGACCCGGCGGACGACGGGAGCTGGACTGGCGGCGACGTGCGGGGGCTGAGCGAGCTGCCGTACCACCTGACCGAGGCGGCCCGCTGGCAGGAGGTGCACGATACGCTCACCGACTTCCACTTCCTCGAGCACAAGGCGGCCGAGGTCGGCGTCGAGGTGTCGGGCGGTGACGGTGAAGGCGAGACGGTTTACGGCGGTGTGTTCCATCTGCAGCAGGACTTCGATCACGTGCTGCGCAAGATGCCCGGCGGCGGCGGAGCGGCCGGCAGGCGCCGTCCGCTCATCGTGACGGCGGTGGACTTCGGCGACGGCCACGTCGTCCGCTGTCCTTGGTGCAACACCTCGCATCCTCTAACGAAGGAGCGGAAGAAGGAATGGCTGGGGAAGGAGACCGCCTGCCCGAACGAGGAGTGTGGCGGCCCGCTCAAGGTGAATACGTTCGTGGTCGATCGAGCGGCGGGGCGAGGTAGCTAAGACGATGGTCGAGACATCGTCGGCAGCGAGCACCCTCGCCGCATTTCGCCGGGCCCTGGCCCGCGAGATGCACGTGCTGAGCAGAGATCCCAGGCTGCTATGGCAACAGCTCCATAACCGGCTCCAGTGGGAGGACGAGCCGGTCTCCACGGTACTCGCGCCGGAGTTCGAGCGGCGCTGCCAGCGGGGTGCTTCACCCTGGTTCCGAACCCGGACGCGTTCACGGGAGTCGGAGGCGCTGGTCCGGGTCTTCGAGGGCCACACCGGCTGGGTCCGGGCCTGTGCCTACCGCGCCGACGGCGCCCGGGTGGTCTCGGCCAGCTGGGATGAGACGGTCAGGCTCTGGGACGCCGAGACCGGCCAGGAGCTTCGTAGCCTCGAGGGTCACACCGGCGCGGTCTACGATTGCGCCTTCAGCCCCGACGGCGCCCGGGTCGTCTCGGCGAGCAACGATAAGACGCTCAAGCTGTGGGACGCCGAAACGGGCGACGAGATCCGCACCCTTAAGGGCCACACCGAACAGGTCCTGGCCTGTGCCTACAGCCCGGGCGGCGGCCGGGTGGTCTCGGCGAGCGCCGATGGGACGCTCAAGATATGGGACGCCGAAACGGGTGCGGAGCTCCGCACCCTCGAGGGCCACAGGGGGTACGTCGTCGCCTGTGCTTACAGCCCCGACGGCGCCCGCGTGGTCTCGGCGAGCACTGACGACACGCTCAAGCTCTGGGACGCCGAGACGGGCGCGGAGATCCGCACCCTCGAAGGGCGCACCCGCGAGCCCTACGCGTGTGCCTTCAGTCCCGACGGCGCTCGTGTCGTATCGACAAGCAGGGACAAGACGCTCAAGCTCTGGGACGCCGAGACGGGCCGGAAGATTCACACGCTCGGGGGGCACAGCGGCCCGGTCCAGGCCTGTGCCTACAGCCCTGACGGCACCTGTGTCGTGTCGGCAAGCGAGGATAGGACGCTCAAGCTGTGGGACGCCGAGACGGGCCGGGAAATTCGCACCCTCGCGGGCCACAGCCACGGGGACAGCGCATGTGCCTTCAGCCCCGACGGCGCCCAGATCGTCTCGGCGAGTGCGGATGGGACGCTCAAGCTGTGGGACGCCGAGGCGGGTGAGGAGGCGCGCAGGTTCGAGGGCCACACGCGTGAGGTCAACGCCTGCGCCTACAGCCCCGACGGCGCCCGGGTCGTCTCGGCCAGCAAGGACAAGACGCTCAAGCTGTGGGACGCCGAGACCGGGGCAGAGGTTCGCACCCTCGAGGGCCACACCGAGTATGTCGGGGCCTGCGCGTACAGCCCCGACGGCGCCCGGGTGGTCTCGGCCAGCGGGGACAAGACGCTGAGGCTCTGGGACGCCGAGGCGGGCCGGGCGCTCCGGACGCTCGAAACCCACTCGATTTTCGCTCCCGGCGCCTGTGCCTTCAGCCCCGACGGTGCCCGGCTGGCCTCGGGAGGCTACGGGATGATCGAGCTCTGGGACGCCGAGACGGGCAGGGAGATCGGCATCCTCGAACGTCACCCGGGCCAGGTCATCGCCTGTGCCTACAGTCCCGATGGCAGCCAGCTGGTCTCGGCGAGCCTGGATGGGACACTCAAGCTCTGGGACGCCGAGACGGGCCGGGAGATTGAGACCCTCGAGGGCCACAGGGGCCAGCTCAGCGACTGTGCCTACAGCCCCGACAGTGCCCACGTGGTCTCGGCGAGCGCGGACGGCACGCTCAAACTCTGGGACGCCGAGACGGCCTGGGGGATACGCACCCTCCGGGGCCACAGCGGCGGAGTAAACGCCTGCGTCTACAGTCCCGACGGTGCTCGGGTGGTCTCGGCAAGCGACGATAGGACGCTCAAGCTCTGGGACACCGCGACGGGAGAGTGTACCGCAACGCTGCCGCTGCCGGGCTTCATTCTGTCCGCGGCTCACCATCCCGCGCGGACGAGCCTCGCCTGCGGCGATCGTAGTGGCTCGTTCTACCTGGTCGACCTCCTCGGCGTCACCCTCGGTCCCCTCGTCGTCACCGCCGTCGACCTCGGGAATGGCCCGGCCGTTCGCTGTCCGGTCTGTCTCCAAAGTCATCCGCTTGAGGGGGCCTGGCTCGGCCGGGAGATCGACTGCCCTGGTCGAGAATGCTCCGGTCGGCTGAAGATCAACCCCTTCGTTGCCGGCGAGCGCTCGGGCCGGATGGACCGCCTCCGTCTGGGCGGCGTGAAGGGTCCGGCCGGCAGGCCTGCTGAACGGCCGGCGCGTCGGACGACGCCAGCTGCCCCAGCTGCGCCGAGACGTCCACCCGCTCCGAGACCGGCGCCGCCGTCGAGGCCGGCTCCCAAGAAGAAGACCGTCAAACGGACACGCCCCGCGCCGAGGATCGGCGCGAACGACCCGTGCCCCTGCGGTTCGGGCTTGAAGTTCAAGAAGTGCCACGGGCGGCCGGGTGCAGATGCTAGTGCGTTCGAGGCACCGCACACCGCTCAAGTGGAACCTGCCGCGGAGGGACAATCGGCGCCAGCACCGCCATCAGCTGGTCCGCCGGGACCGGAACGTAGGCCGGCTGTACCGGCTAAGCCGAAGCGCCTGGCCAGTGCAAACGAGCTGTTGGAACACCAGCTCCAAGTGTATCGGGCACGCGGTCGGGAAAGAGAACTCGCGGAAGCGTTGCTGCAGCAGGCGGAGTTGCTCGAAGAGCTGGGCGAGCGGGAGGGTGCCAGGGAGAGAGCTGCGGAGGCGCGGACCATCTTCACCAGGCTCGATCTTCCGATGGAGGCGGCGCGCGCTTCGGCCGTACTGATAAGATCGCGCATCGGCACGCCGACCCGTGGCAAGGCGCTGTTAGCCGGCGCGGTCCTGCTTGCCGTCGCGGGGCTCGGCGTCGCTATGGGGCTGTGGAATCCCTGGCTCTGGCTCGTCGGCGGTCCGCTCGCCCTCTTCGGCGTCTTCTTCCTCGCGGCGGCCGTGTCGCCACGCTTGCAACGGGCGCTGGCCAAGTCGGCCAGGCGTATGGCCGAGGATTGAGCTGGCGACGGGCGCGGCTGGTAGTATATGAGTGGGGCGGCGCCGGGTTACTCCTCGTAGACGAATATGGCGCGCAACCCCTTCCCATACGTCTTCGGTCCCCTACCTACGTGCCCGTCGTCGTAATGCACGTAGTAGGCCTCGTCGTGCTCCGCCTCGTTCCGGGACCAGTAGCAGTGTTCGTCGGAGAAAAGCGAGGCGGCTCGGATCTCCCGCAGCTGCTCGATGGTCGGTAGCCTCCAGCCGCGAGTGCCATCGATGGAGAGACTTCCAGCGTGTTTCTGGGCCTGAACCCAACTCACGTCCTCCAACACCTCGGTCTTCGACACGAAGAAATCGGCGATTCTCACGATACGGCTGGTGTCCGCGAAGCTCACCGCGCTGTCACGTCCCGAGTCCTCCGCCTTCGCTGGTGTCGAACCCGATGTGACAAACTCCTCCCTATCCCCGACCACTGCGTCTCTCCTCAGATAGTCCACCAGCCTATCGAGCTCGCCCGGAACCAGCCGGACGACCTCGCGGTGCCGCAGGGGGAGCGGGAGTGCACCGATGTCCAGGCCGCCGGCGGTGACGGTGATGAGATTGCCGTGCTTACGCCCCGCCAGTTTCTCACCCAGGAACAGTCTCCACTCGTATTGTACCCATTTGGCCTCGACATTCGCTCTCGAGCTCGTGACAACAACCATGTGACGAGCCTTTTCTATGGCACGATCAATCTGTTCGTGATACTCGTCACTCCCCAACCTCGGCAGCGATTCCTTGCTGAAGAACACCCGGAGCCCGTTGGCCTCCAGTAGTTCGTACACCTTGGAGGCATGTTCCATGTCGGCGGATTTGTAGCTGACAAATACGTCATACTCCGCGATCGAGGGGAGGGGACCATCGGTCTCGTTCGCGTGCATCGGTGTCGAAGAAGCCTCGGCACTGGCCAGATCGATTTCGCCTCCGGGGAGCAGGGAAGACAACGTGTGCTTCAATTTCCCGACCATCTCCTCGTCCCGGTCGATGATCGAGATTCTCTCCAGTAGCGGAGGGCATGCGCCGGCTCTAATCGCTTCCGAGCAGCCTTCTATCTCGGAACGGAGCACCTTCATTGGGTTGAGTCCCAAGCCGGTGCCGTGCAGTGTCAGCACCAGATGCCGAACCTCGGGGTCCAAGCTGCTGAGCGCGTGTAGCACATCGAAGGCGAACCGCTGCACGTCCATTAAGTCGAAACGAGCGAGCGATACGACGCTGAGAAAGAGGGCTCTACCAGCTCTGATCTTCCCCGCCGCCGGCAGTATGAGCCTGCTACCCACCGACGCCAAGCTTCCCTCGAGATCCTCTTCCGTCTTCCCCAGGGCCGCAGCGAGTGTCTCGGCGGCTCCGAAGAGTCCCTCCGCGTATTTTACAGCGACTACATCAGCTTCGAAGCTGGTGACGTCACCGACGCTCACATCGAACTTGACGGACCTTCCCATGATCGGTCAGCGCTGGGCGGTCTCTTGAAGGATTCTCGAGCACTCGATGAGAGAGGTCTCACCCGCAGCCGCCCTCCCAAGCGCACGCTCGCCGAGAGTCTCCATCCCTGCGGCGACAGCCGCGCCCCGGAGGTTCTCCCAGGACGGATCCTCGAGCAGAGCTTCCCGGATGCTCTCCGATACTTCCAGGATCTCGCAGACGGGAATCCGACCACGGTATCCGGTACCTCCGCATTGATCGCAGCCGTCACCCACGTAGTACCTGAGCCGCTGATCGACGAGCCCCCGTCCTCCCGAGAGGCTTTCGACCAAACCTCTCAGCTCATCCTGTTCGCGCTCCGAGTGAGAGGCCTCGACCTTGCACGCCTCGCAGATCTTCCTCAGCAGCCTCTGCGACAGGACGAGCGGGACGGCCGAGGCGACCGAGGACGGCTCGACACCCAGCTCCAGCAGCTTGACCAGCGCGGAGGGGGCATCTTTCGTGTCCAGCGAGCTCAGGAGCCTGTAACCATCGAGGGCGGTGCGGACGACAGTCACCGCGACCCCGTGCTCTTCGATCTCCGTGACCATGAGGATGTCGGGGTCCTGCTGGATCATCGCCTCCAAAGCCGCGGAACAGGAAAGGCCTGTCTCTCCCCCGAACGCAGTCTGGCTCACTCCCGTCAGGTTCCACTCGATTGGGCCCTCCGCCGTGAGAATGGAGACCTCATCGTGCTTCAGATGATTCAAGGCAGCGTACAGCGTCGTGGTCTTGCCGGACCTTCGGGGCCCCGTGATCAGGACGAGGCCTGATCGGCGATGAAGGGAGCGCTTCAGCTTCTCCGTGTCGTCGGGGAGGAAACCCAAGTCGTCGATGTCCCTGAGGCTGCCTCGTGGGTCCGTGATCTCCAGTAGGAACCGCTCGCCGTGGCACGTGGGAAGGGAGAAGGTCGTTATTCCGAAAGTGTCTTCGCCGATCTTCATAGTGACGCGACCCTTCTGCGGCTTGCGTCTTTCGGCGATGTTCAGGTCCGAGATGATCTTGACCCTGGAACTGAGAGCCGCTCGGAGCTTGTTCGGAACAGACGCCACATCTCGTAGCTGGCCGTCGATGCGAAAGCGAACTCGGATGCCCTCCTCGTCGGGGACGAGATGGATGTGAGTGGCCTCTTGCTGTACGGCGGAAATCACTAGCCCGTTTACTAGTTTCACGATGGGGGCCGCATCGAACGCGCTCTTCTCGACTATCTGGTCGATCTCTTCGTCTACTTGGTCCGGTTCATCCTGTACTATCTCGAGATCGACATCAGACGTGAGCGGCTCTCTACCTTCAGAGCCGTAGCAACTGTCAATCGCCGCAGAGATCGCCACCTCCGAGCACACCACAGGTTCGACTTTGAGTCTGGTGATGAACCGGATCTCATCGATGGCGGACACGCTGGCGGGATCCGCCATAGCCACTCGAAGGGTGTCTCCCTCCTTCCGAAGGGGCACGACCGTGTGCTTGCGGGCGACTTCCTCCGGCACCAGGCGTACGACCTTCTCCTCGATGCTGAACTTGTCCAGGTCCACGCCAGGAACTCGAAAATGCTTGGCCAATGCCCGGGTAAGGGCGTCCTGAGTGACCAAATCTCTCTCGATCAGAAGACGCCCGATATCCTTACCAGATCGCGCCTGCTCTTCCAGGCACTTCTGCAACTGGTCCTGGTCGATTAACCCCGCCTCCACGAGAACCTGGCCGATACGGGTCGTCTTGGCCATCGGGCCATCTCCTTCACCGTAAGTCTCTGATCGTAATGAGTAACTGCCCGGTCCCGCCCGCGCAGACGACTGGAGGCATAATAGAGAGACGGCTCGGTGACGGGTCAAGGAGCGGAGCTGCAGTCGGGTCGTACCTGCGTCGCCGACGCGAGGCAGTCGACTGGCTTGCGCCCCGGGCGTTCATGATCGACCATTCGGTCAACGGCACCCAAGAGTCCGGCGAGATGAGCCGCAAACGGGAAGAACGCGCGCAACTCATTCGGCGTAGTCTCCGCACTGTCGAGCAACTGGACGGCGTCCCGCTACTCGACGACGGCGGCCTCTGGCTCCTGACCAGCACGGCCTCCGCACCCGCGAACTCAGTAGAGCTGGCGCGGGTCCTCACGAGTGCCGGGTTGCCGTCGCGTCAAGAGCTCGCGCGGCTGCTGGGAGCGCGCCAGGTCGTGCGCGTCGACGTTGAGAACGTCAGCCGCTGGCACAGGGCGGTCACCGGCCTGGAGCGGCGACGTGACATCAGGCGGCTCATCCGTGAAGGGGTCCCGGCGCTTCGCCAGCTCACGCTGGAGGAGGTCCGGGCGCGGATTTCCGCAGCGCGCGTCCGGCTCGAGCGAATGACCAGCACATTCGAGTGTGCGGGGTCAGCCGCCAAGTGCCGTAGGTCGAAGCCGAGCGAGTCGCCCGACACCGAAGCCCTCGTCGCCGCGCTTCCCGCTCGCCTGCACGCGCTCGCCGACTGGCATCACGATCCTTTGGAGCTGCTGCTCGACGCCGGGAGCGGTGCAGACCGCGCGCTGCTCGGGCTCGTAACAGCGGCATCGGACAGAAGCGTCGCCAGCCTGGCCGCAGTGCTGCTCGGCATGCGCCACCGCGCGACTGGGAAGGGACAAAGGGGTGGCAAAGAGCCGCCGGAGGTGCTGCCCCGAGCGCTTCACCCGGCGTATCAGGCCGGCCGATCCGGCCCGCAGTTCAGTCCGGCCCTGATAGCACTGTCCATCGATGGAGGCGTTCCGCTGGGTGAGTTGCCCGGCCGCATACCGGAGTCGGTGGCTCGCCGGCTGGGAACGCTGGCGGAGCGTGTGACGGTGCTTTATGGCCTGACTGCGACTCTGGAACTCCTGCGTTCACTGACCGCGAGGTGGAAGGAGAGCGAGGCGTCGGCCAGGCGCTCCAGAAGGGCGATCTCGCGGCTCAAGCGCCTCGCTCGGGCTGCCGAGACGGTGGCGCCCATAACTCTGCGGTCGGCGCTCGAGGAACGGGTCGTGCACGCTATAAGGACACTGCCGCGGCTCCGCAGTACACAGGCCCAGGTCGTGAGCCGGCTGTTCAAGGAGTGGGTAGACGTGGCCGCCCTCGAGCCACGGGGCATTGGCTCGCAACAGCTCCGCCAAATCGCCTATCGCTCGCTCACCTCGGGACCGACGGCCGCGCTGACGGCGATGCATAAGGCCTGGCTCGCGGCCCCGGCGAAGACCGACGAATCTCTGGAGGCGATCGAGCGGGCGCAGCTGGCGCTCAGCCTGACCCATCCCGGGATGGCTCTCGCGGCTCCGGCGTGGTCGGGCGCGGCGCGGATCGAGGCGCTGCGCTTTGTGGCTGCGCGGCTGGACGGGCCGAAGCTCCAAGCGCTCTGGCCGCAGATCGTCGCGCTGGGCGAAGAAGACCTGTACCGCCTGCCGATCGAATTTCTTCAATCAGCGCCCACCGAGCCGGCGAGCACGGCTCTCGATCTGGGGGTCGCTGAACAAGCGGCGGAGCTGGAGAGCTCTGTCGTGAAGCGATACCTGCGCACGGTCGCCGCCCTGCAGGAGATGCAGCTGCAGAGCCTCGCCCGGCACGGCTGGTTTGTCGATCTGTTCAAGCGCGGTGGCGCCCCCGCGGCTGCGCTGACGTTGGCGCTGGTTACGAGCATCGGGAGGCGGGACAGCCTCGATCAGCGGTTGGCGTCGCTGCATGCGCTGGGTCGGGGGTTCAAGAGCCACGGTCCGCTGCTCGAGCGTGCGCTGAGAGCGTGGAACACAACGACGGTCGAGGCGCCGCCGCCCGAGCTGGCTGCGTTGGCCGAGGCGCTCGAGATGTCCAGGGAGCCGTTGGAGTCTTACCTGCACTTCAAGCGCCTGGCGGGACACGGCGAGTCGTTCTCGAACGAGCTGCTCGAGCTGCTGGACTTCGATCGCAAACGGGAATCGGAGATCGCCTACCTCGAGGCCCGGCTCGCTGACTCCGAGCTGCCGCAGGAGGAACGCGAATCGATCGAGCTGCGTCTACTGGCACTGAAAGATCCGGAGTCGCAACGCGGGCGTCGCCGCAAGGTCGTTCGCCGGGCGCGCAATCGCTTCGAGCGGGCCCTGGCGCTCTATCGCGGTCAGAGCCTGGAGCGGACCCTCAGCGCCGTGTACTGCCGGCTGCTGTCGCGCTTGCTGGGTGAGAAGGTGTCCCGGGAAGCCATGCGCCCGGGCATGAGGGAATCTCTGCAGTTGCTTGGCTCGGACAATCGGAATTGGCACCTCTTCATCGAGCTGTTGCGGGATGAAGTTAGCGGTCGACCCCTGGAGGACCGCGCGCCGAACCGCGGGTGGCTGGCTCGCGCGGGGCGGGCGGGGCTCAAGGTCGATGGGTGGGTGCGCGGCCTGCGCGCCACCGTCGAGATCGACGGCGCGTCCATCGAGTTCGCCGGGGAGCGGGATCCGTTCGAGATCATGAAGATGGGGAGCTACTTCGACACCTGCCTCAGCCTCGAGGGAGATGATGAGGCGTTAGCTGCGTCGGTCGTGGTGAACGCGCTCGACATCAACAAGCAGGTGG
>JASFTI010000014.1:0-23972 GCA_050053635.1 Gemmatimonadales bacterium | reverse complement strand
GACCACCGTGGGATGCTACCGCCGGATTGATCTGCCCGTCGATCACTTGCGCCACACGCTGAGCCAGCTCTCCCGTCGGCGCCTCGGATCCGATCGGCTTGACGTTCGGGTTCAAGACGTTGAAGCCGCCGCCGTGTGTGCCTTCCACCCAGTCCACCGTCGCGCCCTCGATCCTCTCGGCACTCCCCTCGTCGATGAAGACCTTGAAGCCGCCTGCCTCGACGACCGTGTCACCTGGTTGCTCGTCCCACTCGTCGACCAGCGACAGCTCGTAGTTGGGCGCCAACGGGCTGTCCGCCTGGACCGTTACCCGCAGGGCGACCGGGTTCTCCTCCTGCTCGATAAAGGCGAGGATCCGCTCTCGTGCTCTGTCCGTGAAGGTGATCATTGACACTCCTTGGCTTTCCTACCCGGGCCTGACCCCAGGGCCTGGCCTCATCCTCGGTACGATCGGTAATATCAAGTCTAATATAGCAGGCTCCCCGGATGACGCAGCCGGCCGGGGACGCGGGACGCCACCCCAGCGGAGGGTCGCGGGATGACCTCTGAGACGAAGATCCGGGTAGAAAAGGGCGATATCACCGAGTTCCAGGGCGACGCCATCGTCAACGCGGCGAACAACCACCTGGTCCTGGGCGCCGGCGTCGCGGGCGCCATCGCCCGCAAAGGCGGCCCCAGCATCCAGCAGGAATGCGACGAGCACGGCCCGATCCGCGTCGGCGAGGCGGCGATCACCGGGGCCGGCGACCTGGCGGCCCGCTACGTGATCCACGCCGCGGCGATGGGTGACGAACCGGCTTCCCGCGCATCGATCGAGGGTTCCACGCGCCACTCCCTGCAGCTGGCGGACCAGAACGGCGTCAAGACCATCGCCTTCCCGATTCTCGCCTCCGGCGTCGCCGGGTTCCCCCTCGACGAGGCCGCCAAGATCATGATCGCCGCCATCCGCGGCTACCTGGCCGAAGTGGCAACCGAGATCGATGAGGTGGTGCTATACGGATACTCGGAGGCCGACGCGGGCACGGTGCGCTGGGCGCTCCAACAGGGATAGGGCTCCCTTGCCAGCACCGGGCTCGCGGCGCTATCCCTACTATCCCGCCCTACTCGAGGGAGGAGCCGATGCCGCCGAACCTCTGGACTCCGGAGCGCTTCGAGCAGGTCGCCGACTACTGGGCCGACCGGCTGGTCCTGGAATCGGCGGCGCTCGACATTTACGGTCAGCTAGCCGACGCGCCGCTCGGTGCTCTCGAGGTCGCCGACCGACTGCGCCTCGAACCCGGAGCGACGCAGCTCTTCCTCGATGCCCTCGTCGCCCTCGGTCTCCTGGCAAAGGATGGCCGCAAGTACTCCAACAGCGAAGCGGCCGATCGCTACCTCGTACGCGGCTCGCCCGACTACATCGGCCACGGTCTGGTCGCCGCCCAGTTCAACTGGGAGCTCTGGGGCCGCTTGCCCACCGCATTGCGAACGGGCAAGCGCCAGCGCGACAAGCTGATCCTCCTCGAAGAGCCCGAGGCGGCGCGCCATCTGCTTTTGGCCCTCCACGGGAGCGCCAGGTCGCGGGCAACCGACATACTGCAGCGCGGTTCGATCGATTTGAAGGACCGCCGGCTGATGCTCGATTTGGGCGGCGGCGCTGCCACGTATTCCGTCGCCTTCTGCCGAGCCTACAAGGACCTGCGCGTCACCCTGGTCGACACACCCATCGCCGCAGCGATCGCCCGGGACGTTGTCGCCTCGGCCGGCCTCGAGGACCGCATCAGCGTCCTCGAATACGACGTCGACGAGCGCGAGCTGGCCAGCGACTACGATTTCATCTGGATGTCCGACGTTATACATCGCCGCAGCTACAACGCGAACCGGGCGCTCTTCGAACGGCTGTTCAACAGGCTGCAACCGGGTGGTGAGATCGCCGTTCAGGACATGATCATGGACGAGACGCGTACCATGCCGGCGCGCGGCGCGGTTCACTCGCTGCACATGCTGTTGAGCAGCGGCGTCGGCCGCTGCTACACCTTCCAGGAGATCCACACCTGGCTGGCCGGCGCCGGCTTCGGTAACGTACAGTGGGTTCGCCAGGAAGTTGAAGACGAAGACCTGACCATTATCACCGCAGCCAAATGAGCAAAGAAAGCATCGAGAGTGCACGGCTCCTCGAACTGCACCAGGCCCATGTCAAGGCATGGAACGAGTTCGACCTCGGTGCCCTGGGCGAGATCTACGATCCAGGCTGCTACATCTTCGATACGATCCCGCCCCCGGTCCCCAAAGATCTCAGGGAATTCCTCGAACACATGACCCCAGCGATCCAGTCGTTCAAAACCTTCAAGCTGCGCACCTTCGATCAGGTCGTGCGCGTCGACGAGCGGCGCGACG
This sequence comes from Gemmatimonadales bacterium, assembly GCA_050053635.1. Classification (GTDB taxonomy): domain Bacteria; phylum Gemmatimonadota; class Gemmatimonadetes; order Palauibacterales; family KS3-K002. The sequence continues at coordinate 21,596 of JASFTI010000014.1, read as the reverse complement.
ACCGCATCGGCTGGATTGCCTCGCGCTACGAGATGGAAGCCCGGCGCGGCGAAGGCGTACATCGTCGCACGGGACGCTGGACGGAGATCTACGAGAAGCGGGAGGACGACTGGAAGCTCATCCACCTCCACTCCTCCGACGACCCCGGCGAGCGCTAGACGTCAGAAGAGCGACAGCTGCGGGTCCAGCTCGTCGGGATCGATGACCGGCTGATCCAATCGCCGTAGCATACGCCGGGCGCTGGCCGGCGAATGGCCCTCGTAGTGGTTGTTGAAGAAACCGTAGATCTCCCGCACCTGCCCCGACAGCTCCCTGAGTACCTTCGACCAGCTGAGGATATCTGCCGATCTATCGATCCGCGCCTCCGAGTAGTCGGAAAGCCGAGGTCGGTCACCCAACCACCGGAAGTAGGCGAACTCCGCCGTCGGGCTGAGCGCCGCCTCCATCACCCGCTCCCGCTCGATCCATGGACCGTCCGATAGAGCATGCGCGACACCCGCCGAGTGCAGAGAATCGTACGTGCGCTCACCCAGCCAATCGCGATGCCGGAACTCGACGGCGAACCTGATACCGCCCGGCAACCGCTCGAGGAACCCTTCCAGCGCCGGACGGTCCGCCGGCGTGAAGTCGGGCGGTAGCTGCACGAGGATGACGCCCAGTTTCTCCTCCAATAGCTCCGCCCGCTTGCAGAACGTCTTCAGCACCTCGTCGCCACCACGCAGCCGCAGCTCGTGCGTCAGTTCACCCGGTAGCTTCAAGGCGAAACGGAACCACTGCGGCGTACGGTCGTGCCAGCCCAAGAAGTGCGACGCCGGCGGCACCGCGTAGAAAGAACTGTCGATCTCGACCGCCGAGAAGGCCTTCGAGTAGACCGCCAGGTACTGCGAGCTCGCCGTGCCCTCGGGGTAGAAGGGCCCCGTCCAGTCGGGATAAGACCAGCCCTGGGTTCCGATGTAGAACGCCGCGGTCACCGGCGACTACTTGCGTTTCGGCTGGGACGGCCGCAGCTCGACCCGGCTGGGGAGCGCCCGGTCCGCGTGGGCCAGCAGCTGGGTGACTGCGCGGGCCACATCGTCGGGCGCCAGCTTCCACGACTCGCCGCTGGGCTCCGTGTCGTTGAAGTAGGTGTCGACGCTGCCCGGCATGACACAGCTCACGCGGATCCCCTGATCCCGCAGATCGAGCATCAGCGCCTCCGTGAAGCCGATCAGCCCGAACTTCGACGCGTTGTAGGCGGTGCCGCCGGCGAAGGCGTAGCGACCGGCCAGGCTGCCGATGGTGATGATCCAGCCACCGCCCCGCTTCTCAAGCTCCGCCACCGCTTCACGACAGCAGTAGTAGACACCGGTCAGGTTCGTGTCGATCACCCGATGCCAGTCCTCGGGGTCGATCTCGTGCACCGGACCGAAGCCGCCGCCCACACCGGCGTTGGCGATCAGGATGTCGAGTCCGCCGAATTCCTCCACCGTCGCCTTCACCAACCGCCTCACATCCTCAAGCTTCCGCACATCAGCCGCGATACCCAGCGCCCGGCCGCCGCCGCCCGAGCCCAGCTCCTCCGCGGCCCGCTCCACCTCCGACTGGTCTCGCGAGCAGAGCGCGACATCCGCGCCCGCCTCGCATAGCGCCCTGGCGATCGCCCGTCCGATCCCTTTGCTCCCCCCCGTCACGACGGCGACCTTGCCCCCGAGATCCACCATGTTCGTTTCTCCAGTCGCAATTGAGCGGGCTGTGCCTTACGTCATAACCGCCCACCTCTTGGAACCACCGCTGATATCAATACCGCACATCGCCCCAAACCGTCAAACGAGGCTGAGTCGATTCCGCCACCCACTCTGCCGAGATGACCTGTTTGCCGTCCCAAACCCCATCCTGCAGAAACATTTGGCCGAAATTGACACTTTTGACGGGGGCTGGGCCTTCGACGCGCCCGCCACCTTCACTCGCGCACAACGGGTACGAGCAACGCGGTGAGCGCCAGCACGCGATCCAATCCTACACGCGTGTGGTGGAGCTGTGGAAGGATTGCGATCCGGAGTTACGGCCGACCTGGGAGGCCGCGCAGCGCGGGCTCGAGCGCCTCAGTTCGGAGACGGACTAGCGGCCAGAGTCCGAACCCGCCGAGCTGCCCGGCACCCACTCGGCCACCTTCTCGACCTACCGGGAATCGACGCCGCCCACTAAATTGGCTTGTCTGACAGCGCGAGATTCGCCGGTCTTGCGACTCGGCCAGAGCCCTCCCGGTATTGAAAGGCCGGGAGTTTCTCTTTTGGGGTCAGAGTGCCGAGCGAGCCGTCTGGCGGAGCCCGCCACGCGTGTCGTCACACGCTGACGCGCGCCTGCGATTAGCCCCAATTGGCCGGTCCCGACCGGCCGGAGGTTCGTTTCATGAACGAAATGACCCGAACGTCGATCCTGCTGGCCTCAGCCGGCGCCCTGCTCGCCAGCGGTGCCTGCCGGCCGGAGGATGCCCCTCAGGGCGAGAGGTCGATGGCTGCGGCGGCACCGAACGTGGTAACCATAGTAGCCACCGATTTCGCCTACCAGGCCCCGGCCGAGATTCCGGCCGGGCTCACAACCCTCGCCATGGTCAACCAGGGCAGCGAGGCGCATCACGCGCAGCTGGTCAGGCTGGGCGAAGGTAAGCGCCTCGCCGACTTCCTGGAGCTGGAGGAGGGCGCGCCGCAGCCCAGCTGGGTGTCGTTCGTCGGTGGCCCCAACGCCGCCGACCCCGGCGCCACGGCCGCGGCGACCTCAATCCTCGAGCCCGGTCACTACGCCATCGTCTGCTGGATCCCCAGCCCGGACGGCGTACTGCACATCGCCAAGGGGATGGCCGCCGAGTTCGACGTCACCGGAACGCTGGACGCCCAGCCGGTCGAGCCGACCGCCGATATCGTCATGACGCTCGTCGACTACGGGTTCCAGATGTCGGAGCCGCTCACCGCGGGGTCCCATACGATTCGCGTCGAGAACGAGGGCGGACAGGGCCACGAGGTAGTGGTCGTCAAGCTCATGCCGGGTAAGACGCCGGAGGACTTCGTGGCTTGGGTCGAGCAGATGGAGGGCCCGCCGCCCGGCAGCCTGAGAGGTGGTATCGTCGACCTCGATCCCGGCGCTCACGCCTTCTTCGACCTGGAGATCGAGCCGGGTGACTACGCGCTAATCTGCTTCCTCCCGGACACGCAGGACGGCAAGCCGCACTTCGTCCACGGGATGATGAAGCTGGTCCGGGTCACCTGATTTCGAGCGGAGCCCGGCATCGGTTCGGAGGGAGGCTCGACCCCAGCCTCCCTTTCGTCTATTCGGGTGCACCACTCGACTGACGCCTTCCATCCAGCTCGCGCAGGATCGGCCCGAGTACAGCCCACACGTTCTCCGCCACGATCTTCTGTCCCGCGGCCGTCGGATGGTTGCCGTCCGGTTGGTTGAGCTCCGGTACACCGGCCACACCCTCGAGCAGAAACGGTATCAGCGTCGCGCCGGTTGTCGCCGCCAGCTCTGGAAACACCGCCTCGAACTCCCCCACATACGGCTGACCCAGGTTGGGCGCTGCCCGCATTCCGGCGATGACGATCCGCGCTTCCGGGTACGCCGCCCGCGTACGGTCGATGATCTCCTGCAGGTTGGACCGCATCGCCGGGATGTCCTGCCCGCGCAGCATGTCGTTGGCGCCCAGCTCCAGCACCAGCACCGCCACCGACTGTCGCAACAACCAGTCGATCCGCCTTAAGCCCCCGGCCGACGTCTCGCCGTTGACTCCGGCGTTGACGACCCGGAAGCCCAATCCGGCCGAGTCGATCTTCGCCCCGATGAGCGCCGGATAAGCCTCATCCTCCGACAGCCCCATCCCGGCGGTCAGACTGGTGCCCAGAAACAGCACGGCCGGAACCGACGTATCGGTAACGGGAGGCTCGGCAGAGGGCTCGCGGCGGCCGGCCCCCTGTTCTTCACGACCACAGGCGAAGGCCAGTGCGGCGAGCCCGCAGACGAGTATCTTTCGCTTCATGATGATCAAGGCTAAAGGACTCGAGCAGACCTATACGAGCGGCGGCCGGCCGCTCACGGTCCTCAAAGACATCGATCTCCAGATCGAGGCCGCCGACGCCGTCGCCGTCGTCGGGCCCTCGGGCTCCGGGAAGACGACGCTGCTCGGCCTGCTCGCCGGGCTCGACCTGCCGTCGGCCGGCCACGTCGAGCTGGACGGCCAGAACCTGAGCGAGCTGTCCGAGGACGAGCGCGCCGCCGTTCGTGCCGAAAAGGTAGGCTTCGTCTTCCAGAGTTTCCAGTTGATCCCCACACTCACCGCCCTAGAGAACGTGCTCGTGCCCATCGAGCTGCAGGACGCGGCGGCGGTGAACGGCGCGGACGCCGAGGCGCGGGCCACAGAGCTGTTGGAGCGCGTGGGGCTGGGCGATCGCACGCATCACTACCCCGCCCAGCTGTCCGGCGGCGAGCAGCAGCGGGTCGGACTGGCCCGGGCGTTCGCCAACCGGCCGAAGATCCTGATGGCCGACGAGCCGACGGGCAATCTGGACGCCGACACCGGGGGCCATGTCATCGACCTCATGGTGAAGCTGAACCGCGAGGAGGGCACGACGCTCGTGCTGGTGACCCACGACGTCGAGCTCGCATCGAAGGCGCACCGGATCGTGCGCCTGAGCGGCGGCCGTATCGTGAGCGACGAGCAGGTGATGCCGCGATGAGCGCCCGCTTCACTCTGGCGATGGCACGTCGCGAGAGCCGCTCAACGCGCCGGCGGCTGATACTCTACATCGTTGCCATCACGCTCGGCGTCGCGGCGCTGGTCGCTATTAACTCCTTCAGAGCGAACGTCACCTCGGCCGTACGAGACCAGGCGCGTGACCTGATGGGCGCCGACCTGCAGATGGGCAGCCGCTGGGAGTTCTCGGACGACATCGAGGCGCTGATCGATTCGCTGCAGGGAGCGGGCGCAGAGGTCTCCCGGGTCACCTACTTCACCTCGATGGCGCTGGCCCAGCGCTCAGGCCTGACCCGGCTGGTGGAGGTGATGGCACCCGCGGGCGGCTACCCGTTCTACGGCGAGCTGACGACCGAGCCTCCGGAGTTCTGGCAGTCATTTCGAGACTCGCGACAGGTGCTCGTCGACCCGGCGGCCCTCGTTCAGCTCGACGCCGCGCTCGGCGATACGCTGGCCATCGGCCGGGGCCGCTTCGTCGTCGCCGGCACGGTCGAGCGGCTGCCTGGCGACATCGGCCTGCGCTCCATGGTAGGGCTGCGCGTCTACCTCCCCGCGCCCTACCTGGAAGAGACCGGCCTGCTACGCTTCGGCAGCATCTCGTACCATCAGGTCTATTTCAAGATCGACGACCGCGAGGCGGTGAACGAGTTCGTCGAGGCGCGCGACTCGCTGTTCGAGGCGAACCGCGTCTGGACTACGACGGTCGACGAGTACGAGGAGGACTTGACCGAGGGGCTCGATCAGCTCGCCAGTTTTCTGGGGCTCGTCGGACTCGTCGCCTTGCTGCTGGGCGGCGTGGGCGTCGCCAGCGGCGTGCACGTATTCGTCAGCGAGAAGCTCGACACCGCGGCGGTGCTCCGCTGTCTCGGCGCGCGCCAGCGTCAGACTTTCGCGATCTATCTGCTGCAGGCTGGCCTGATGGGACTCAGCGGCGCGGCGCTCGGTGTCGGGCTGGGCGTCATCGTGCAGGCGCTCATCCCCCAAGTGCTCCGCGACTTCTTGCCGCTCGATGTTCCCTTCCATCTCGAGCCGACAGCCGTGCTGGCCGGCCTCGGCATCGGGCTCTGGGTCTCGCTGATCTTCGCGCTTCTGCCGCTGCTGCGTATCAAGGACGTCGCTCCGCTGCGCGCACTGCGCCGCGACTACGAGAAATCGAAAGGCCGCCGCGACCCCTGGCGCTTAGCGACCTACGCCGCCCTGGTGGCGAGTCTCCTGGCCCTCACCATCTGGCAGGCACCGCGACCGGCCATCGGCCTGGCGTTCGCCGCCGCCGCCGCGATCACCGCCGGCGCGCTCGGACTCACGGCCTGGGCGCTCATGCGCCTGACCCGCCGCTTCTTCCCCCGGCGAGCCCGCTTCCCCATCCGCCAGGGCATCGCCAACCTGTTCCGACCACACAACCAGACGGTCGCCGTCGTCCTCGCCATCGGTTCCGGCGTCTTCCTGATCACCCACCTCTATGTCGTGCAGCGCAACTTGCTGCAGCAGATCACCGTCGAGACGCGCCCCGACCGACCCAACCTGGTGATGTTCGACATTCAGCCCGATCAGGAGCAGGGCGTCACGCGAATAATGGAGGAGCACGGCGCACCGGTCCTCGATCGCACGCCGATCGTGCCGGCGCGCCTGACGCACGTCGGCGATCGGAGCGTCGACCAGATACTCGCCGACTCCAGCGGACCACGCATCCCCCGCTGGGCCCTGCTGCGTCAGTACCGCCATACCTATCGGGACAGACTGGTCGGCTCCGAGCGCCTGATCGATGGCGAGTGGTTCTCGGAGGCAGCCGCGGCGGAAGACCTCGCCCGCATCTCTATCGAGGAGAGTATCGCCGAGGAACTCAGGGTGGGCGTCGGTGACCGCATCACCTGGGATATCCAAGGCGTCCCCATCGAAACCGAGATCGCCAGCGTACGGCGCGTCGACTGGGCCCGCTTCGAGCCGAACTTCTTCGCCGTCTTCGAGCCGGGCGTTCTGGACGAAGCGCCTCAGAGCTTGCTCGTGCTGACCCGCGTCGACGATCCCACCACCCGCGCCGAGCTACAGCGCGACCTGGTAGCCGACCACCCGAACGTCGCCGCCATCGATATCACCGTCGTGATCGAGGCGATCAATTCCATCCTCAGCAAGGTGGCGCTCGCCATTCGCTTCATGGCAACCTTCAGCATCGCCTGTGGATTCGTCATCCTGATCGGCGCCATCGCGACATCCCGCTACCAGCGGGCCCGCGAGTCGGTCTTGCTCAAGACCCTCGGCGCCCGCTCGCGCGTCATCGGCCGCATCCTCGCCACCGAGTACTTCGCACTCGGTTCCTTCGCCGGCCTCGCCGGCGTCGGCCTCGCCGCTATCGCCGCCTGGATCGCCGTCAGGTTCCTCTTCGAGATGAGCTTCAGTCTGCCGGGGCTACCGCTCTTGGCTTTCTGGGTAGGAACAGCCCTACTGACAACCGCCATCGGGTTGGCAAACAGTCGCGACGTCGTACGACGCACTCCACTGGCTGGAATGCGCGATTTCGCAGAATGATCGAGCGACTCTACCGCCCACCGCCTACCGATCAGTCTACCAGCGTGCCCTCCTCGCGCCGCTCCTGCCAGTGGCGCAGCAGCTCTTCCATCTCGCGCTCCAGGAAGGCGTAGAAGTCGCGCTTCGCCTGCACGCGCTGCTTGCGCTCCGGCGATGCGGACTCCAGCACACCCAGCCCCCGCTCGGCCAGCGCCCGTGCCTCGGCCACCCCCACGATCCGCTGCCGCATGATCCCCTCGAACGCGTCCCGCCGCACCCGGTAGTGGCTCTGCCGCGCTCCCGGAACGGCCACTCGTTCCAGCAGATGTAGGCTCTGCAACAGCCGCGTGTTCGTGCTCACCGAGCCCTTGCTCACTCCCAACGCGTCGATTAATTGTCCCGCTGTCTGTTGCGGCGGCTCGCACACGTGCAGCCACCCCCAGATCCGGCCGGCGGTGCGCGGTAGCCCCCAGCGCTCGAAGAGGAGCCCCCACTCCTCGGCGTAAGCCAGGAGGCTCTCGTGCCCCGTCTCGTTGCTGGTATTTAAGTTCATGCCCGCTTGACAGTTCTGGACGTTTAATATATACTGAATTAGAGATACCATGTCAATAGATGACCCTCGCGTCAGGTTTACACCATGAACCGCACCCACTCTCTCGCCCTCGCCCTCGTCCTCACCTTCGTCTCGGCGCCAACACTCGCCCAGGCTCAGCAGTCCGCCCGCGAGATCATCGACCGGGTCGACCGTATCATGCGCGGCGAGTCGAGTCATGGCGTCGCCACGATGGACGTGGTGACGGAGAACTGGGAGCGCAGCATGACGATGGAGATCTGGTCGCTGGGGACCGAATACTCGCTGATCCGGATCACGGCGCCCAACAAGGAGGCCGGGACCGCGACGTTGAAGGCCGGTGACGACATCTGGAATTACCTGCCGCGGGTCGACCGCTCGATCAAGATCCCGGCATCGCTGATGATGGGCGCCTGGATGGGCTCGCATTTCACCAACGACGATCTGGTGAAGGAGAGCCGGCTGATCGAGGACTACGACATCGAGTTCGGCTACGACGGCGAGCGTGAGGGTGTCGAGGTCTGGGAGTTCGTACTGACGCCGAAGCCGGAGGCCGCGGTCGTCTGGGGCCGCATCACTTACGAAGTGCGACAGGAGGATCTCATGCCGACCTGGGCGCGCTACTACGACGAAGACGATAATCTCGTTCGCACCCTCACGTTCAGCGACTATCAGGTGATGGACGACCGCCTCGTCCCGGCGAGGATGGATGTGCGCCCGGAAGACAAGCCCGGCGAGCGGACGACCGTGGTATACTCGGGGCTCGAGTTCAATCTCGATATCGACGAGAGTTTCTTCTCGCTGCGGGCTCTACGCAGCCGCGGGAGGTAGGCCACGATGCTCTCCCGTCCCTGGTGGCGTATCGGCTGGCGCAATCTCGGTAGGAACCGTCGGCGCACTCTGATCACGGCGGCCGGACTGGCCTTCGGCTATCTGGCGGTCGTCGTTCTGATCGGACTGATGGACGGGCTCACCGCCGAGATGATCGAGAGCGGCACCGGCGTCCTGTCGGGCCAGTTACAGGTCCACGATCTCGAGTACAGGCCTGAACGGAAGATCTACGACACGATCGGCGGCCGCGACGGTGCCGACGTCGAGCGGTTGGTCCGCGAGATCGCCGCCGATCCGTTGGTCGAAGCGGCGGCACCCCGCGTCTTCGCCGGCGGTCTGGTCAGCTCGGGTGAATCGACGGTCGCCGGCATTCTCATGGGCGTCGACCCCGAGCTCGAGGCAGGCGTCAGCCGGCTGTTGAACAGTATCGTCCGCGGTCGGGCGCCTGGGGAAGAGACGAACGAGATCCTCATCGGCGCCGAGATGGCGCGCCAGCTCGAGGTCGACCTGGGTGACGAGATAATCCTGGTCGCGCCAGCCGCCGACGGCTCGATGGGCAATGACCTCTACGCCGTCTCCGGCGTGTTTCAGAGCGGCATGGCCGAGCTGGACGCGTCGTACGCGGTGTTGCCCATCCGCTCCCTGCAGTTCCTGGTCGCTCTCGATCCCGAACGGATCCACGAGATCGCCGCCGCGGTCCCCGACCCCTGGTCGGCGCCCGAGGCCGCCGACCGCCTGGTTGCGGCCCTCTCGCCGCTCGGGCTCGAAGTCGAGGTCGCACCGTGGACCGAGCTGCGGCCCGAGATGCTCGACTACGCCCAGTTGGCCGATGGCTGGAGATTCGTCGTCATCATTATCGTATTCGCGATCGCCATTTTCGGCGTGGCAAATACGATGTTGATGGCGACGTACGAGCGCCGGCGCGAGATCGCGGTGATGCTGGCGCTGGGCACGACCCCGTTCTCGATCGTGCGCAGCGTGCTCTCCGAGGCGCTCGCCCTCGGGATCTTGAGCCTGGCCTTCGGCGCCGCCATCACCTTCCCGGTGATGTTCTGGTTCCACAACGCACCGCCCGATCTGAGCTGGCTCTACGGTGATTATACGATTTTCGGAGCGCTGATCAGGCCCCGGCTGCGTGTCGAGTACCACTTCGCGATGGCGCTATGGACCGGTGTAGCGTTACTGATTACGGCCTTGCTGGCGTCGCTCTATCCTGCGGCCCGCGCCGCTAGAGTGCCGCCCGCCGATACCCTCTCAGGACTATGATGAGTCGAGCGACTACCCTGGTTCGACTGGCACTCCGTAACCTGCGGCGACAGGCACGACGCAGCGCAATCACGGCGGCCGCGATGATCGTCGGCGGTGCGTTGATGATCTTCTCGCTGTCTATCGGGGATGGCGGTCACGAGGACTGGATCAGATCGGGTGCTCGCATGGGCAGCGGCCACATCGCTATCCAGGCGCCCAACTTCCAGAAGAGCCGCAAGATCGACGATCGACTCACCGCCTCGGCGCGCAGCGCTGCGCAGTCGGCGTTGCAGTATCCGAGCATTGCTGAGCACACCCTGGCCGCGGTGCCACAGCTCGCTGTCGTCGGGCTGGCGAGCTCACCGACAGGCGCACGCCCGGCCCAGATCGTCGGCGTCGATCCTATCGCCGAAGCCGAGTTCTCGATCCTGGACGACAAACTGGTCGAGGGCCGCTACCTCGAGCCCGACGACCGGCTTGCAGCCTACGTCGGCGCCGGTCTATTGGAGGGCCTCGACCTGAGGCTCGGCTCGCGCTTCGTGCTCACCGCACAGGACGCCGACGGCGAGATCGCCGGCCAGCTGGTTCGCGTGGTGGGCGTTTACCGCTCCGGGGTCCCCGAGGTCGACCAGGTGGTGATCCACATCCCGCTGGCCACCGCCGGTTCATGGCTGCGCTCCGGCGACGACGTAACGACGATCGCCGTGCTTCTCGACTCGAGCAGCGAAGTGCGCCCGGTCACCCGCGTGTTGGAACGCGAGCTAAGCACCGAAATAGAAGCCGGGAATCTGACGGTCTTGGGCTGGCGCGAAGCGATGCCGGTGCTCGACGCCGCAGTGCGTATCGACGATCTGGGTAACTACGTCTGGCAGGCGATCATGTTCGGCATCATCGCCCTCGGCATCGTCAATACCGTGCTCATGTCCGTGATGTATCGCAAACGCGAGTTCGGACTGCTGCAGGCGCTCGGCTTCACGCCGCGGCAGACGGGTGGCCTCGTGGTCACCGAGGGGTTGATCCTTACCTTCGTCAGCGGCCTGATCGGCATCGCGCTCGGACTGTTCCTCACGTGGTACTTCTTCCGCGAAGGCCTCGACTTCTCCTTCGCTTGGGAGGAGGACTGGAGCTTCTCGGGCATCGCGATGGATCCGGTCTTCGTTCCTCTGTTCCGGCTGAGCCGGGTAATACAGTCGTTAGCCTTCATCTTCTTGATCGGCACTTTCGCCTCGATCTATCCAGCGTACCGCGCGACACGCATCGATGTCGCTGAAGCAATGAAATTCGAACGATGAACATTACCAATATGACCGACCGAAATACGGCAGCCGTTCGGACCGACGGCGTCTGGAAGATCTTCGAGCAGGAAGCCGAAGAGGTGCAGGCCGTACGCGGTGTGACGCTGATTATCGAGCCCGGCGAGTTCGTCGCTATGGCCGGACCGTCGGGTTCCGGCAAAACGACGCTGCTCAACCTGATCGGCGGACTCACGCGGCCCAGTCGTGGCGGAATCTGGGTGGAAGGGCGCGACATATCCGATATGTCCAACCGGGAATTAGCGCGCATGAGGCTCGAGCGCATCGGCTTCATCTTCCAGGCCTACAACCTGCTGCCCGTGCTGACCGCGCTCGAGAACGCCGAGTTCCCGCTGCTGTTGCAGGGCGTCAACGGCGGCGAGCGCCACCGCCGTGTCAAACAGTTGTTCGAGCGCACGGGCTTGACCGGCTTAGAGAACAGGCGGCCCGGCAAGCTCTCGGGCGGCCAGCAGCAGCGAGTCGCTGTGATCCGCGCCGTCGTCGGCGAACCGGCACTCGTGCTCGCCGATGAGCCCACGGCCAACCTCGACACCAGCGCCAGCGATGCGCTCCTCGACATGATGGAGGAGTTGAACCGCGACTTCGGCACCACCTTCGTCTTCGCCACGCACGACCCGCGAGTGATGGAACGCTCGAGACGGCTGATCCGACTGGTCGACGGCGCGATAGAATCGGACGAGCGGCGCGGCTCCGAGCCGGAACGGTGAGCTGGCGAGCAGCAGCCGCCCTGCTCTTCGCCCTCCTCGGGGCCACGGACGGCCACGCTCAGAGACTACCCGAAGTTAGCGGCTACTACCTGAACGTTCCGCTCTGGAGCGATTCGACCCCGTTCGCCATCGGCGGCTTCGGTGATCTGCAGCGGCTACGCCTGATGACCGAGCCGACACTCGGGCCATTCGATCTGGATGTCGCGTACGAGCACCTGCTCTCCTACAGTCAGCGCGCCGTGTCGGCCCCGGTTGGCAGCATCATCGGTGGGCTGACCCCAGGCGGTGGCGAATGGCTCGACCTGCAGTGGACGATCGAGGAGTCTGAGCACTGGCTCTGGCGGCACCGCTTCGACCGGATCAGCTTGCGCTACGTCGGCGACGCGTTCGAAGCGACGGTCGGTCGTCAGACGATCTCCTGGGCTACGACCCTCTTCCTCACACCTGCCGACCCGTTCGCACCGTTCGATCCCGCCGACCCGTTCCGCGAGTACCGTGGCGGCGTCGACGCAGTACGCTTCCAAGCCTTCCCGGGCGCACTGAGCGATATCGACGTCGTGCTGCGGATGTCCGACAGCCGCGTCGGCGCCACGTTAACCGCGCTCGCCCGCGGCCGTACCGTGTGGGAGGGCTGGGAGCTCTCGGCCTGGGCCGGCTCGCTACATGAGCATGCCGCCGCCGCCTTCGCCGCGGCAGGCTCGGTCGGCAGGTTCGCGATCCGCGGCGAACTCTCGTTGCGTGAGGAAAACGATGAGCTGATCGTGCGCCGTTCGATCGGCGCCGACACACGGATAAGCGCCTTCGACCGCGACCTCTACCTCGCCCTCGAATACCAGCACGACGAGTTCGGCGCCGCCAGCGCCGACGAACTGCTCGACGTCGTGCTCTCCGACCCGCTGGCCCGCGGCGAGCTCCAGGTGCTCGGCCGGGACGAGGTCGCCGCGCAGGCCGCCTACCAGCTCCACCCGCTGCTCGGCACCACTCTCCTCTTGCTCTGCAACCTGAACGACCCGAGCCTGCTCATCTTTCCGGGCGCTTCCTACTCGGTCTCCAACGAGGTCACATTGCAGGGCGGCCTCTACCTCGGTATCGGTGACGGAACAGCGGAGAGCGAGCTGGAAATCCCGTCGGAGTACGGGATCGTGCCGACGACCGTCTATCTGTCGCTGACCGCCTTCTTTTAGGGGCTGGGCGTGCGAGTGGAGGTATACCCTGAAGGTTGAGAAGAGCGGGGCCTAGCGTGCAGTTGAAAAGCGCCGCTGTCGTTGCCGAGGAGACCGGGGTCACCCGGAGGGCAACTCGCGAGCGAGCAAGCGCGGTGCCACAGGTTCCTTCGGCGCACGCGAGCGGCGGAGCGAGGGTGACCCCGGTGCCCACCACGCTCCGAGACCAGTCTTTTCAGCAGTCTTCTAGACCTCGAAAGTCTCTTTGCTCACGTCGGGCGAACCCGCCCGCTCGAACGCTCGCCGGAACATCCAGGCGCTGACGAAGAGCGCCAGAACGATCCACAGGATACCCCAGAACAGAGTGGGAACACCGGTCGCCTCGGCCAGCATCCGCGCGTCGGAGGTGAGCTCCGGCCGCTCGAGCACGTCGCTCTTGATATCGAGGATCGCGTAGAGGCAACTGGTGAGGCCGAGCGCTGTGAGCAGTGCGGCGTTGCCCTCGACCGGTAGCTGGCGACCGGCAACGATCAAGATACCGCCGAACGCGACGCCGAACAGCAGTCCGAACGGGTTGCGCACGTACATGAGCGTGACGCCGATCACCAGCGCCCCGATCACGGCGGCGGCGATCCGCGGGCCCGATCCGCGGCCGCGGGCGGCCCAGAGAATCGCGGCCCCCCAGAGGAGACTGCCGAGGTATCCTGCCGACAGCACGAGAAACGCGTTGCCGCCCGGGCACTGGCAGAGGCCGCCTTCGTTAGCCGTGATCACGATCTTGTCGATCGTACCGCCCGTCGCCAGCGCCATCGCGCCGTGGCTGATCTCGTGCAGCAGGACGACGAAGATCTTCAGGGGATACACGACTGGCGAGTTCCAAAGGAACCAGAGCGCGACGAAGTAGACGGCGAACCCCGCTAAGAACTTGAGTCGTTGTCTAGTTATCGCTTCCATAGCCTCTCAGCCATGACCCTCGGGGTTCGCCATCCTCACCTGCCCGCTGCAACCCGTCGCGACCGCGTCACCGCAGCCGCTCGACACCGAACATTACGGGACGTCTGTCACCCCGGTTTCGCAGGACGACCGCTCAAAGCATCCACCCGGTCCACCCGAACGCAGAGCCGGTAGGCCCAGTATACGGCGACGAGTAGGATTGTGACGGCCAGCGGAATCGCGCCAGCTCCGTACTCTATCTCTTCCGGTTCCACCGGACCGGCCGCCAGATACCCCAGCAGACCAGTGATGTTGTTCACCGCGTGCACCACCACAGCCGGCATGATACTGCCGCTGCGCCACGTCACCCAACCGACCGGAAGGCTCCAGAAGAAGAAGAACAACGCTCCGTCGCGGCCATGCAGTAGGCCGAAGGCCATGGCCGTCACCGCGATGGCGAACCGGTGCCGAAGCCGCATTTCCAGTACACCCTGCAGCAGGCCCCGAAACAGCGCCTCCTCGATCAGCGGCGCGGCCAGCGCCACACCGACCACCAGTGCGATCTGCTCCAGCAATCCCTCGGCCGTCGTGACGAACTCGATATCGTGTGCCGGTGGTCCCAGAATTATCGTCGCCGCCAGATTGAAGAACAGTAGCGCGACACCCAACTGCAGGGCCAGCGAGTAGACCGCCCGCGGCACGCGCACCAGCCTGAGGGCGGCCCGCACACTGCGTCCCGTAACCGCCAAATACAGTGCCACGCCGCCCAGGAACCCCACTTCACCCAGCAGGAACGCGATAGCCAACGATCCGTTGACCAGAGTGCCTAACGCGGTCAGGACAAGCGCCAGCGCCAGGCCGCTGAGGAAGGCCGCCAGAACGGCACGCAGGCCGAGCATTTGCCGCGCCCCCTCCGTCGGACTCGTCGATTCCACGATTCGCTCCTGTCGCTGACCGTTATCCGCTGGTCGCATCCGATCCTTCCAACCGCATCCCTACAGATCGGCACCGTTACGGCGCCACCAGTTTAACGTTTGCCCGGCCGCCGGCATCTACACAGCACGGAGCGATGTGGTTCAGGAATCGTCCACGTCGCCTCGACGCAACAGGTTACCATGGCAAGTACGATCTTGCCAGCAACCAGCATTTCGTTCACCGGGTACTCCGTCCCGGAAGGGAAACAGCAGCGGGGAAGCAGCGGGCGGAGCGCCCGGTGAACACACGGCGAGCTGCGATACCGGCTGCGTGCCGGGGGTCCGCCGCGCCGCGGGAGTAATCGCGGGGGAGAAACGCGACGGACCCGGCAGGCGGCGCGCAGCCGGCAGCCTGAACGATAGATCTTCGCGTCTACGAAGCAGGTTTGAACGTGATGCTGGGTCAGGTGATGACAGGCGGTGAGGACAGGTCTGAGGGGGATTTAGTCCTCGAGTCTCCTGGCCCAGTATCCATACCCCCACCAGCGCCCCTGATGGACAGCCGCGCCTTCCGGCGCTAATCTGTCTTTACACCGAACAGACTCGGTAAAGGTGGCACCCTGACAGCCGGATCACGTCCGGCTCCTACCGGGAGGCGCAGATGAAACTGAGCGTCAAGTCACTTGCAATAGCGTGCTGCATCTTCTGCGGTGCAAGTGTCCTATTGATGGGCCTTGCTCACCTCATCTGGCCCGGCTACGGCACCGCCTTTCTCGAGCTCGCTGCCTCGATCTATCCGGGTTACGAGGTCGGCGGTTTCGGCTCGGTCATCGTCGGGACCCTTTACGCGGCCCTCGACGGGGCGATCGGCGGAGCCATCTTCGCCTGGCTCTACAACCGGTTCGTCGGTCCGCCGGCCACCGCCTGACGAGCGGGATCCGGCCACCCGGAGGACCGTGAAACCCCACCGTTTCCGGGGTCGTAGGGACGGCTAGATGGCGTTGAGCAGGGTCATTCCAACCCTTTTGCCGCCCGGCATGTCCAAGTGAGAGGGACCCCAGCCAAGGTATCCGTCCGCGCCCCGCAGGGACGGCGTGTGCTTATCTATAGCTGCTACAGTGGAGGTACACCCATGAAGTTTCAGTACCTGAGCGCCCTGGTAGCCGGCGTCCTGGTCATGATGGCCGCGGCACCGGTCCAGGCACAGCAGGAGTACTCCTTCGAGGGGAACGAGCTTTTGGTCACCAACCTCGTCGGCGAGGTTACGGTGCGTGGCCACGACGGCTCCCGCATCATCGTGCGCGTCCAGCCCGGCGGCGACGACGCCGCTGCGATCACCTTCGAGGTGAAGGAGGGCGGCCACGCGGAGTTCCACGCGGTCTACCCGTTCCACGAAGCCACGGAGATCCACTACCCCCGCCGTCGCGGCGGAAGCAGCCAGTTCCGACTGGAGTCGTGGACCGACGAGAGCTCTTTCCTGGAGGATCTCTACTCGGGCATCTCGGGCCGCGAGCGAATCAAAATCGGCGGCGACGTAGGCCGCGGCGCTCTCGAGGCCTGGGCCGACCTCGAGGTTCTCGTCCCCCGCGGCGTTGACACCCGCGTCGCGATCGTCGTCGGCGAGATCAAAGCTATGGATGTCGGGGCTGGGGTCGATCTCGATACTCACAGCGGCAGGGTCACCGCCACGAACATCGGCGGGGACACCCGCGTCGACACCGGTAGCGGCTCCGTCGACGTCACCGGCGTACGAGGCGACCTCTGGGTCGACACGGGCTCCGGCAGCGTCGAGGCGGCGAACATCGAAGGCGATGACATCCGCATCGACACCGGCAGCGGCAGCGTCACGGTTCACAGTGCAGCGGCGTCCAGCCTCGAGGTCGATACCGGAAGCGGCTCGGTGCGGACCAGGGACATCGCCTGCGACAGAGCGATGATCGACACTGGTTCCGGCTCGGTGACCTTAGATCTCGTCAGGATGGGCGACGGAAACTACGTGATCGACACGGGAAGCGGTGGTGTGACCGTCAACCTGCCGGCCGATGCTTCGGTCCACGTCATCGCCGAGACCGGCAGCGGCGGCATCAACCTCGATGTGCCCAACGCGATGCTACGTCGCATGAGCCGCGATGAGATCGAGCTCGAGATCGGCGGCGGCGACGCGCGACTCCAGATCGACACGGGCTCCGGCGGCATCACGCTGCGCACTCGCTGAGGCCGCGAGCCTGCTGCAGCCTGCTGTAGAAACATAGGCCGGCTGGACAGTACCTGCTCCACACAGGTGTAGGGCTCCGTGTGGAGCCGGGCCGTCACGGCCGGCCTTTGAGCACCATCCCGCACATCGTCGATACCGTCAGTCATCCCGGGTCGCCTCCCCCAGGCCTCGACCCCGGTCGCCCAGTCTCCTCCGCCAGCGTCGCCAACCGATCGGCGAGCTCAAGCAGCTTCGGTCTGTGCCGGGCCGCTTTCCCCTTGAAGAACAGAGCCACTGCGCTGATAGCGCCGACCGGGGCGAGCAAGAGGGCAAGGAGCATAGCCCGATCACCCAGGCCGAGGGCACTCACTATCCCGATACCGGCGATGATCCCGGCACCCACGCCCCAGCCCGGTACGAATATCCTCCAGCCCGACAGCTCGAAGCGCTCCTCTATATGAACCAGCGTCTTTCCCGCGTCCGGCGTGACCGTCACGACGACCTTGCGATCATCGGTTCCCGGAGCGGCCGGACTCCAGGTGAGCGTATTCCCGAGCACCGAGACGTGGCCCACTATGCCCAGCGTCGCCTGGATCTCGTTCACCATAGCCCTGTGAACGGACGCATCGATCTCCCCCTCGAGCATCCGGTCGAGAATCAGCGTGTCCTTGCGATAATCGACCCGGGTCGGACCCGGCGCGGCGGCGTGCGGCACGACATGAACGTTCGGCGGACCTAGCTCGCTCACCGCCGCGCGGACGTGCTGCGGCGGGATGCCGACCTCCGCCGCCACCTGCTCGATCGCGCCGATCGAGAGCGCGCCCCCTTCCGTCCCCTGCTCCGCCTGAAGCTCCGCCGCCCGCCTCAGAACCTCATCGACCTGCGCGTCGGTCAACTTCGTGCTCCCGGTCGCCGCCGCCGCCAGCGCTTCGGAGAACTCGCCCGGCGACGCGTACCGTCCTGCCGGCCGCGCCGCCAGCGCCTTGACCAGCGTCTGTTCGACCCGTCCCGGCAGCCCATCGAGTCGCTCACGGTGTTCCTGCGGAGCATCGAGGAACCGCCCCAACCGGTCGTCATCCGGGCTCGGCAAAGCATGCGGAGTACCGCCGGTCAGCATCTCGTAGACGACGCACCCGAGGCTGTAGACGTCGGTCCGCTCGTCCAAGTCCGCCACGCCCATCGCCTGCTCGGGGCTCATGTAGCCCGGTGTGCCGACCGGGACCCCCGTGCGGGTCAACGCCTCACGGCCCGCCGCGCTCACTGCCTTGGCGATCCCGAAATCCGCCACTACGGCCAGCCCTTCAGAGAACAGAATGTTCTCGGGCTTCACGTCGCGGTGGGCCACGCCGTGGCGATGCGCGACGTCGAGCGCCGCCGCCACCTGCCGGGCGATCCTCAGCACGGCCTCGAGCGGTAGGCGCGTCTCGTCGCCCATGCGCCGACGCAGCGAGCCACCGGACACATACGGCATCACGTAGTACAGGAAAGAATCGGCCTCGCCCGAATCGAGGAGCGGCAGGATGTGCGGGTGGTTGAGCTGGGCGGTAATGCTTATCTCACGCAGGAAGCGGTCCGACCCGACGGCTGCAGCGACTTCCGGGCGCAGCACCTTGACCGCGACCTGCCGTCCGTGCTTGACATCGCGGGCCAGATAGACGGTGGCCATCCCGCCACTACCGAGCTCGCGCTCGATCGCGTAGCGGGCCGCCAGGGCTGCTTCGATGCGCTCGGGATCGTCTATCATTCGTCACCAAGATGCCGCCACGTCGTTGCCGCCGCCAGGTAGACGGTGAGGGTGGACTGGACGCCACGCCGTCTTCATGCCGCCGGACGAACCGGCGATCGTCGGCCGCCGGGCGATCGCAGAATGGTACCGCAATCTCTACGATGTGATGCAATTCGACATGACGCACGAGCCGTTGGACGTCGACGTCTTCGGCGAGCTGATCATCCACCGCGGAAACGCCCGCCGCACCATGACCCCGAAGAACGGCGGCGAGCCGATTCCGTTCGACAACAAGTATCTGATGGTGCTCGAGCAACAACCCGATGGATCACTCCAGATCTGGCGAGCGATGTTCCATAGCAACCGGCAAAGTGATCAGTAATCGGTGCTCAGTGATCAGTCGGACACGTCGTATCTCCATTAATGATTACCGACCACTTCGTCGGCGGGGATTATCCACTTCCAGAGGCCGAGACCCAACAGCGCGTTCACCAGGAAGTGCGCGCTGACAGCCGGCCACAGACCGGCGCCCACGATCACCGGCAGGCAGAGCACGTAGCCCATCAGAAACGCCCGTATTACACCCGCCCGCCCCTGGTATCCATGCAGCACACCGAACGCCAGGTTGGCGACCAGCGCCGCCAGCCACCCGTTCTCCAGCCAACCGCTCAGTCCGGCAAGCAGGAAGCCGTGGTAGGCGAACTCCTCGCAGAAGCCGGCACTCGCCGATACGCCGAGGAACGTCCAGCACTCCTCACGGCTTCGCGGCATTAGGTGATAGGTGAGCGGCGACTCCCGGACGCCCAAGCGAGCCGCACCACGGCTGATCAGGAAGTTGCCCACCAGAGCACCGATCGTCGCAGCGCCGGTCCAGCCGAGAAACGAAGCGAACGATGTGGAGTGGAGGCCTATCGCCGAGGCCGGTAGGCCCTCGGTCCACAGCACGAAGCCGGCCAGGCCACCCAGGATCACGATCCCGATAATCGCCGAGACATAGAGCGCCCGCCTCGGCGGCAGCTCCAGTTCACGATCGGACGGCTGCAGTAGTGCCAGGAATGGTACGCCTACAAGCAGGAAGAAGACGTAAAGACGTCCTCCCCAGCCGAACTCGACCGACGGGCTGAGATCCTGGAAGATCGTAGCAAGCTGGCTCACTCGATGCTCCTATCGCTCGCCCCGCTGCTCACCCGGGGCAACGCGCCCTTGCCCCGTGCCCCTCCGCAGCGCAGCATGGTGTTATCCATGGCCGGGAAGATCGAGCATACCGCCCCGCGTCTCAAGCGACTCCTGAGAGACGCCGCCGACCCCGTGAAGCGCGAGGGACAGCTCGCCTACTTCAAGGAGCCGATCCGTTGCCTCGGCGTCCGCGGGCCTGAGGTGCATCGGGCCGCATCGGCGGCCGCCAAGGACTATCGCCGCGCCAAACTCAGCCTGGACGACCTCATCCCGATCGCCGATCGCCTCTGGGCGCCCGGCATCCTCGAGGAGCGAATCCTGGCCGTGCTGATCGTCAGCAAGTTCGAGCGGCAACTCGAGCGGCGCCACTGGAATCATTTCGACGGCTGGGTCGACACGTTGACGAACTGGGCCGAGACCGACGGTCTCTCCACCAAGATTTTCGACCCGCTCATCACGAAGCAGCCCAGCCTCGTCAGGCGCCTGAAGCCGTGGACGCGCAGCAAGCTCCGCTGGCGTCGACGCGCCGCCGCCGTCGCCCTCGTGCACGTCGCCCGACGCGGCGAGCAGCACGATGCTGCATTCGAGATCTGCGACCGCCTGGCCGCCGACCGCGACGACATGGTGGAGAAGGCGATCGGCTGGTTGCTCAAGGAGATCTCCCGGACGCGGCCGCAAGAAGTCGCTGCCTACCTGATCGATAACGTCGACGGCCTCTCCCGCACCACGGTGCGCTACGCCTGCGAAAAACTGCCGCCCAAGCTGCGGGCCCGGGTAATGAAGGCGTAGTGTTGTTTCGG
Organism: Gemmatimonadales bacterium; assembly: GCA_050053635.1. Classification (GTDB taxonomy): domain Bacteria; phylum Gemmatimonadota; class Gemmatimonadetes; order Palauibacterales; family KS3-K002. Next base: position 795 of record JASFTI010000014.1, on the reverse strand, counting down.
GACGACATCCGACCGCCCAACCCAGCCACTCACTCCCCGCGCCGATACACTACTCGCCCTTCCACCATCGTCATGTCGACTCTCACGTCCTCGATCTCCACAGGATCGATCGTGAAGATGTCGGCCGACAGAACAACCAGGTCTGCATAGTACCCCGGCTCGAGTACTCCCAGTCTCTCCTCGAGAAAGCTCGCGTAAGCGGCACCGGTCGTGTAGGCCGTCACAGCTTCGGCCACGCCGATTCTCTCCTCCGGCACCCAGCCGCCCGGGTGCGCACCGTCGATCGTCCGCCGCGTGACCGCGGCGTAGATCCCCAGTAGCGGATCGATGGGAGCCACGGTCCAATCGCTGCCAAAGGAGAGCCTCGCGCCGGCGTCGAGCAGGCTACGGAATGCGTATGTCGTCTTGATCCGCTCCGACCCGATTCGCTTTCCCGCCCAGCGGCCATCGTCGATCGCATGGTACGGCTGCATGGCCGGGATCACTCCGTCCTCAGCGATACGACCAATCGCGGCGCGCGTCAGATGCTGTGCGTGCTCGATACGGAAGCGCCGATCGCGCGGTCCGTTGGCGGCCGCGGCCTCCGCATAGGCGTCGAGCAGCCAATCGTTGGCACGGTCGCCGATGGCGTGGATAACTACCTGAAGGCCGGCGGCGTCCGCCGAGACGATCCAGCCCTTGAACTCGGTCGTATCGTCGATTACCACCAGACCCGAGCTTTCAGGTTCATCGTCGTACGGCTCGTAGAACCACGCTGTGGTCGAGCCGAGCGACCCATCGACGAAGCCTTTCAAG
>JASFTI010000013.1:0-24406 GCA_050053635.1 Gemmatimonadales bacterium | reverse complement strand
ATCCGGACCGCTCCGTCACCTCGAAGCTGAGCGTGGCCCAATTGGACTCGTAGTCGACACCTTCCCCTGATCCGGCGCCACCCTCGCCGGCAACGCCGCCGTCATGCGTGAGAGAAAATAGGCCTCGAAGGAGCGGAAGATGTACTTTGGCACGCGTCGATGTTCAGCTTCCGACATGTTCAGTCTCCCGTCGCCTCTTTCTCCGGCGATCAAGTAGCGGTTTCAGGAACTGACCCGTGAAGCTTCCCTTGACGCGCGCTACGTCTTCCGGCGCACCCGCCGCCACGACCTCGCCACCCTCGTCGCCGCCCTCCGGCCCCAAGTCGACGATCCAGTCCGCCGTCTTGATGACGTCCAGCTGATGCTCGATTACGACCACGGTGTTGCCATGGTCGACCAGCCGGTGCAACACGTCGAGCAACATGCGGATGTCCTCGAAGTGCAGGCCGGTCGTCGGTTCATCCAGTATATAGAGCGTCCGACCGGTCTGAACCTTGGAGAGCTCGGTGGCCAGTTTGACGCGCTGAGCTTCTCCACCGGACAGGGTAGTCGAGCTCTGGCCCAAGGTCAGATATCCCAAGCCGACGTCGCGCAGGGTTTGCAGTTTCCGGCGAATTGTGGGTATCGGCTGAAAGAACTCGAGCGCCTCGTCCACCGTCATCGCCAGGACATCGGCGACATTCTTGCCTTTGTAGAAGACCTCGAGAGTCTCGCGGTTGTAGCGTCGACCGCGACACACCTCGCACGGCACGTAGACGTCGGGCAGGAAGTGCATCTCGATCTTCACCAGGCCGTCACCCTGGCAGGCCTCGCAGCGGCCGCCCTTCACATTGAAGCTGAAGCGGCCCGGCTCGTAGCCGCGGATCCGCGACTCGGGAAGTTGGGCGAACAACTGGCGGATCGGCGTGAAGACACCGGCGTAAGTCGCGGGATTGGACCGGGGTGTTCTACCGATCGGTGACTGGTCGACATCGATGACCTTGTCGATATGCTCCAGGCCCTCGAAGTCCCGATGATCGCCAGGGATGAGCCGTGAGCGGTAGAGTCGGCGGGCCAGTTCGCGGTAGAGGATCTCTTCGACGAGCGTCGACTTGCCCGAACCCGACACGCCGGTGACGCAGATGAAGCAGCCAATCGGGAATGCAACATCGATGTTCCTCAAGTTGTACTGGCGAGCGCCGCGCACGACCAAATGCTCGCCAGACCCTGTCCTTCGCGTCTTCGGCACATTTATCTCGTGCTCGCCGCGCAGGTACGCACCGGTCAACGAGCCCTGGCACGTCAACACATCATCGAGCGTCCCCTGCACCACTACTTCTCCGCCGCTGCGACCGGCGCCGGGACCGAGGTCGACTACATGGTCGGCGCGCCGGATCGTCGCCTCGTCGTGCTCGACAACGATTACCGTATTGCCCAGGTCGCGCAACGACTCGAGCGTGCCCAGTAGCTTCGCGTTGTCCCGCTGGTGGAGGCCGATCGAGGGCTCGTCGAGGATATAGAGCACGCCTACCAGCCTGGAGCCGATCTGCGTCGCCAGCCGAATGCGTTGGGCCTCACCACCCGACAGGCTCTCTGCGCTACGGCCCAGCGTCAGGTAGCTTACCCCCACATCGTCGAGGAACTGCAGTCGTTCGAGGATCTGCTTGAGGATCGGTCCAGCGACCGCGTCGTTGGAGTAGGACCGGCCGGCGGCGAAGAACTCCCGGGCGCGGCCCGCCGTCATGCCGACGATCTCTCCAATCGAAAGGTCCTCGAACGTCACCGCCAGAGCCTCACGACGAAGCCGGGCACCGCCGCAGTCGGAGCAGACCGAGTCCGACATGAACTCGGATAACCTGACTCGGAGACGGTCGCTGGTCGTCTCGTGGTAGCGCCGCTCGAGCCGGGCCAACGCACCCTCCCACTCGAGGTCGGCGGACCCGAAGAGGACTTCGTTCCGCATGTCCTCCGGCAGATCGGACCACGGGGTGTTCGATCCGACACCGTGTTTGCGGGCCAGAGGTTCGATGACGCGCTTGCGTAGGAATCCGACCGGTGAGCCCCAGGGTATCAGGACACCTTCGAGCAACGAGAGCCGTGAGTCGGCGAGCATCAGATCGGGGTTCGCCACCTTGCGCACACCGAGGCCACCACAGGCGGGACAGGCGCCGTACGGCGAGTTGAAAGAGAACTGACGCGGCTCGAGCTCAGGCAGGTTTATGCCGCAGTCGGGGCACGCGTAGCGCTCGCTGAACAGTTGGCTCTCCGACTCGCCGCCATTGACGTAACGATCGATCTGCACGACACCGTCGGCACTGCGCAGTGCGATCTCGATCGAGTCAGTCAACCGAGCTCTGTCATCAGGCCGCACGCTCAGCCGGTCGACGACGATCGCGATGTCGTGGTTCACCCGGCGGTTTAATTTCGGCGGGTCGTTCAGGTCGTAGGTTTCGCCGTCCACACGGACGCGCACGAAACCGTCTTTGCGCGCGCGCTCGAAGAGATCCCTGAACTCGCCCTTCCTCCCCCTGACGAGCGGGGCGAGCACCTCGATGCGAGTCTTCTCCGGCCAGCCCAGGACGGCATCGGCCACCTGCTGCGGCGTCTGTCGGCGGACCGGTTTCGAGCAGGATGGGCAATGAGGTGTTCCGCATCGCGCCCACAGCAATCGCAGGTAGTCGTAGATCTCGGTGATCGTGCCGACCGTAGAGCGGGGGTTGCGGCCCGCCGTCTTCTGCTCGATAGAGATTGCCGGTGACAGGCCCTCGATCGAATCGACATCCGGCTTCTCCATCAGCCCCAGGAACTGGCGGGCGTAGGCGGAGAGCGATTCGACATACCGGCGCTGACCCTCGGCGTAGATCGTATCGAAGGCGAGACTCGACTTCCCGGACCCCGAGAGCCCGGTGATGACCGTTAGTTCGTTCCGGGGGACACGGACGTCGATGTTCTTGAGGTTATGCTCTCGCGCGCCGCGGACGACAAGGAACTCGCCGTGCATCAGGGCTAAACCTACACCTCTCTATTCGACGGGAGCGACTATATTCAGCGCTCGGGGGCGAATCTTAGCAGCGAACGGTGTCGTCCTCTCCAGCCGTTCGCCATCGATCTGTACGGGTAGTGGGGGATCGGCCTCAACTATGACCTCGTGTCCGCGAAAATAGCGCAGTCGCGGGTTCCGTTCGTAGCGCCGTGCAATGATCGAACCCATCGCCGACAGAAAATCGCGGGTGGTCACGACCGCCAACACGCAAACGTCGAGCAGCCCATCGTCGGGCCGCCCATCCGGAACGAGAGCTACGGGCCGTCTCAACAACGGTGCCGTCAGGCCCGGCACATTGGCCACCTCGACTCCGATCCCGTTGAATACGTGTTGCTCGCCGTCGACGGTGATCCGCAGAGTCGACGGGCGCGGCGCGAGGGCGGCTGCCGTCGCCGCATGTACGTAGGCCAGGTAGCCAAGCCGTTTCTTGACCTCCGACCGCGGCCGCACGACTTCGGCGTCGAACCCCGCACCCGCGATGATCGTGAACGGCTGTCCATCCATCACGCCAACGTCGATCTGCCGCACGCTCCCCGCCACAGCGATGTCGAGCGCCGCCCTCACACCACTCGGGACACCGAGGTTCGCGGCCAGTTGGTTACCCGTGCCAACGGGCAGTAGCGCCAGAGCGGACTCGCGGCCCACGAGTGCCGCCACCACCTCGTGCACTGTGCCGTCACCACCGGCGACGACTACCCGGCCATAGCCGCCGGCCAGCGCCGCTTCGGCGAGCCGGCGAGCGTGACCCGGCGCTTCGGTGCGCACGTACTCATAGGGTATCTTGCGGGCGGCGAGCGTGGTCTCGACCCGGCGTTGCAGGCGTTCGGCCTGGGTCGGGCCCGCCGCCGGGTTGTGGATGACAAAGAGACCCCGCGCCGCGGATTCTTCCATAGACTCTTTATGCGGTGGCATGCGCCAGCTCGTCCAAGCGCGCGACACGCTCTTCCACCGGCGGGTGGGTGGTAAAGAGTCGCGTGAGGCCGCCCCGACGGAGGGGGTTAACGATGCAGATGTGCGCTGCCGACGGGCTGACATCCATCGGGATGCGACGTGCCATTCCCTCCAATCTCAGCAGAGCCTGCGCCAGACCGCGTGGCGTGCCGGCGATCCGGGCGCCGACACGGTCAGCGCGGAATTCCATCTGGCGGCTGATCGCCATCTGAACGAGTAACGCGGCGAGCGGTGCCACGATCAGCATGGCGAGGCCGACGATAGCGTTGCGGTCCCGGCCGCCAAAGAAGAAAGCGAACCGTGCCAAGATCATCACGGCGCCGGCCATAGTCGCGGCTACCGTGTTCGTGAGCATGTCGCGGTTCCTGATATGGGCCAATTCGTGGGCTGCGACCCCTTCCAGCTCCTCTCGGCTCAGCCCCGCCAGGATGCCCTCGGTGAAACAGACGACAGCGCGTTGCGGGCTACGTCCCGTAGCGAACGCGTTGGGCTGTTGGCTCGGGGCGATGGCGACCTTCGGCATCGGCAGCCCCGCACGCTGGCGCAGCCGGTCGACCATCTCGTAGAGAGCCGGCTGGTCACCCCGCTCGATCACCCGCGCCCGGTACATACGCAGCACCGCGGAATCGCTGAACCAGTACATCCCGAAGTTGAATAACCCCACAAAGACCAGGGCCGGCACCAGCGCTTCGGGGCCGCCGGCCGAGTAGGCAATGCCGAGAACCAGCGCTGTAAGCGCCGCCATCAGCCCGAAAATCTTGACGTAGTTTCCCATACTCGTCTCCCGGGCAGGATCGTGAGCCCGCCCTGGCAGTCAGTCGTCTAAGAAAGGACCTAGAAAAGTACACCCTGGAGAGGAGGGGTTCCAGGGACCGGTGACCGGTAGTCGGTGGTCGGTAGTCAGTGGGGCCTGTAGATACCTGCGGGGTGGGCTTCGTTCGGCACTACTGACCACCGACCACTGACTCCCGACTACCGGTCAGTACGCCCAGCCGTAGAACAGGAAGAGACCGATCGATTGCTCCAGATCGGTGCCCTGGCCGCTGTAAAATAGTGTTCCCTCGCGCCCGAAGCGTGGCTCCGTGACACCGCGCAGGGTGAACCTCTCGTCTAGTCGCCACTCGAGCCGCACCGTCGGTCGCACGACGCCGACCAGATGCTGGGCGACGCTGACGAAGACGGTGGGCGCCAAGTACCAGCCCACTTCTACCTGGGTGGCGGCCAGCGCCGGGCCGGTGGCGCTACGGTACTCACCCTCACCGGCCGGGGTGATCGGATTGCGACTCACCTCGACATAGGAAATGAACGACTCGCCGACGAGCAGCGAACCGAGAGCGTAACCGACGAATGCCTGAGGCACCCCCCGCGTAGCATCCTGCAAGAGGTTAGTCTCCTCGCTGCTTCGCGTAAGCTCATAGGAAGGCCTCCCGAATAGGAGGTACGAGAGCAGGTCCGACTCCGGGATCGGGGGCTGAGCATCGCTCTCCAGGGCGAGCGTCATCTCCTCGAGCGTTCCGCCTATGATCAATCGAATTTCGATCGGTTCCTTCTGAGTTTGGACCGTATACTGCGCCTCAATCCTCAGGTTCGGGTTCATGGCTGGCTCGCCGACGAACTCAATCGTACCGTCGACAACCGCGAACCGTTTGTTGAAGAACCAGTACTCGCCGCGCACCGCCCGGAGCATCCCGTTCATTCTCAGGATATCCTGTGCGCGATCCTGCTGAAGCGTCAGTCTGCCGGCGATCTCGACGTTCATCTCCTCGGACCGCAGCCAGGTATCGTGCTCCAGGTTGAGGTTCAGATCGATGACGAGGTTGTCGAGAAATTGATTGCCGGTACCAGGTCCCAGGGTCCTTTGCAGTGCGAAGGTCTTGTCGAACAGGGATAGGTCACCTCTCAACTCCTCGAACGGGTCGATGATCTCGGCCTGCCGTCCGATCTCCTCCACGTATAACACGCCACTCACCACGGACAGGTCACCTGCGATTCGCGGCATGTTATACGGACCTTCCAGTCTGACGACGCCCGATGTCACGACCCGCGCGTCGAACCGGTCGTAACCCGCAAGCTCCACCGCGGTTAAGCGCAGAGCGAATTCCGGATTGCCGAGGTCGGCGAAGCTGACCGATCCGTTGAGAGTGCCACGCCCTCCTTGCACCGCACGTACGACGACACTGTCAAGCTCCATTCGAACGCCGCTAAACTGCAGCTTGCCCGCGAGCCCCCGATAGGCGATCCCGCTCCGAGGGATCCGGAAGCCACCGTTCACTACGGTTATCGGGCCTTGAAGGTCGATGTCTTGCGGTGTCCCGCCGATGTGAACCGCCGCTCTGGCGTGGCCGCGGATATCGGTCAGCTGATCGGTGAGTAACGCTACGAGAGTGAGCGGCACGCTGTCACCCTCGAAAGCCAGGTCGATGGGCCGCTCGGGCGCTTCGACGCGGAAGTCGGGCAACTCGAGGGCGAGCGGCAGAGTGCCACGTAGACGGACCAGTTCTCTGCTGTCCTGCCACATCGAAGCATCCGCGTACAACTCGTCGTTCTCGTAGGCAAAAGTGCCTGACAGCGCGGAAAAGCCGATCCCGAACAGATCGCCGTCAGCCACCTCGATGTCTCCCTCAAATCTCGGGTCGTGCACTGTTCCGGAGAACTGCAGATGCATATCTGCCCGGCCGGCGACATCGAGGCTGTCCGGCCATAGCACCGCCAGGTTCGCCAGATCGAGACTCGAGACGTCGGCGCCGAGGGAGATCGGACCGGAGACCCCTACCGACCCTTCCAGTGAGATCCCGTGCGAGCTACCGGTCAGCTGGAAGTCGCGCACAGCGAGGGCACCCGAGTCCTCGAAGTAGAACTCCGCCGGCTCGACGAGATCCCAACGGGTGCCCCTCAAGACCAGCGAGAGGGAGTCAACCCCTATCGTCTGAGCCAGCGTCCCGAGGCGTGCCCAGCCGCGGCCCGCAGCGGTCGCGCCGGGCTTGGCGAGCTCGAACGCTACGTTGAGCAGCGAATCGTCCAGCGCGCCGCGCGCCTTCAACTCGTCGAACCGTATCTCGCCGAAGGCGGTGCCGTTCGCCGAGACGGCGGCGGCGGCGACGAACTTGCCGGCCTTTTCGCCGACATTGAAGTCGTCGACTCGCAAGCTGTCTGCCTGCAAGTCACGATACACGATCCGTTCGGCGGTGCCGTTACCACGCACGGCGAAGGAACCCGAGTCACGTACGAGCCAGCCGGCCACCCGAGCCGAGCCTTGGAGCCCCGGCACATCGTCCGCTTGCGTTACCGCCCCCGCTGCACCGCTGGTTAGCGTGGGTAGCGGTAGGCGATCGAGGGCGGGGAACAGTAAGGGGTCGAGTGCGGCAAGGCTGTCGGCTCGCAGCTCGAACCTGAGACTGTCCGTTGATTCGCTTGACAGGCTCAGTGCGCCGGCGGCGTGAAGCTCGCCGAACTCCGCTACAACGACGGACGTATCGACCAGCAAACGCCCGTCCGCCACGCGTAGGTCCGCAGTCGCCGAATCGAGAAACACACCGCCGACGAACGAGGCAGCGACACTGACGCGACCGCTCGCCACTATCTCCGCCAGTTCGATCGCCTCGCCCTCGACCTCGATTCGGAAGTCGAGATTCGACTGCGGCAGGCCGGGCCGGAATTCGGGGAGCACCACGCGCCTGCCCTCCAGGGAGCCGCGATAGTGCGGTGGACCTCCGACCAGTTGCAGGTCAGCGATGGCGGCCAGCGAATCTCCGGCACCGCCCAGGTGAGCCTCGACGTGGAGGTCGTCGAGAGGACCGACGGCGCTGAAATCACCGCCATAGTCACCGCGGAAAGGAATCGCCGGGTAGTATGCTGCCAGTGTGGTCAGCGAAAACCTCTCGCTGTCCACACGGACGTCGAGCTGCAGCGGCGCCTCGCCGGCTGCGGTGATCGTCGCACGTCCCGCCAATCGGTTCGAGGTCAACTGGGCGTCGTGCTGCTCGATGTCGAAGCTAAGAGCCATCCCGTCGGCAAGTCGCCCGTCCAAAGAGGCGCTGCCGTCGACTCGCCCTCTCACGGCCAAACCCGGCGCGAAAGCGCGGACCAGGTCAAGTCGCAGCGGGTCGAAATGCAGCTCCAGCTCGCGGGCGCCCAGCGCCTCACCGTTGGCGTGCACCGTCCCCAGGGCCATAACGTGGGATGTCTGGCCGGTCAGCTCGGGGGTGATCCGAACATCGGCGTCGACCTGGAGCTCTGAGAGCGGGCCATCAAGCCGTACACGACCGGCCACGTCGCCGTGCAGGGGCGGCTCCCAGCCGGTGAGGGAAGCGATGAGCCCGCTGTGCGCCCGCTCCATCTCGAGGTCTACACGTTCGAACTGGAGGCCGTCCGGCCGATCGCGAAGTGTCATCGCGAACCTGCCCGACGCCGTGGCGTCGGGTGACTCCCAGCGAGCATTCTGCGCCTCCAGGAGGATACCGTCCGGCAAACTCACATAGCGGAAGTCCAAAACGGCAACGCCGGGCGGCAGTTGCGGGATCAGCCACCAGAGGTCGGCAGTGGTAACCGAGTCGCCGCGCAACGCCAGGTCGTATTGGAGTTCACCAGCGACCGTGACCCAACCCTCACCGAAGATGCGCGAATCGGGCAGGTCGGCCTCCCAAACATCGAAAAACAGCGTGTCGCCCACTACCTCCAGGTCGGCACGCAACTGCTCAACCTCGAACGGTTCCCTGAGGACGGTCGCCTTCCCGCTGAACAGAGCGACCTGGAAAAGCGGGCTTTGTCCCCGTGGCGCGGCGACCCGCGCCGTGGGCAAACTGGCATTGAGTCGCTCGACTCTGACGACGCGCTCCCACCTGCCATCCACCTGCTCGACGTGCCAGGCGGACGAGTCGGGGTCGCTGCCCGGCTCCGGATCCCACGGGAACCTGAGCGTCACATCCCCCGATCTTACCGCAACCTCCTGCAATTCTACCCTGCGCCCTCGACCGCCCTGGTTGGCAGGCGCCGTGCTATCGGCCGAGGCGGCGCCACGCCCGCTGAACACCTTCTCGAAGTTCCAGCCTTCTCCGCGGGTGGTCCTCAGGTTGGCGACGGGGCCGATGAGTGTGACCTTCGGGACCGTGATGTTGCCGAACAGGAAATCGGACCAGCGATAGTGGATCGCTATGGTATCTATGCGGGCGAACTCGCTTCCGTCTGGCTCCAAGATACGCACGCCCGCCATCCGCACCGTCCGCAGCAGGTCGCCTTCGAGCACCTCGTCAATCTCCACCCGGCCGGCGATCGCTTCATTCAGCTCTTCGAGCGCGAACCGGCGCACACGCTCACGTCCCCAATCGGTACGGGTGAACATCATGCCGGAGGCCGTAGCCAGAAGCAGAACCGCCCCGGCCAGGGCCAACGGTATACCGATTAGTCGCTCTTTCCAGGTCACTAGAATGCGTGCCCTATAGAGAAGTGCACTTGCAGGCGATTGAGGAACCCGCGCAGGCCCGTACCTCCATACGGATTGTACGAAAACAGGTGCACTTCGTCGTCCTGGTTGCCCAGTTGCACGATCTGGTCCCCCAACGCGCTGATCACCGGGAATTCCGCCGCACCACCTGTATTGTAACCTATGTCAAGGCGTAGAGGTCCCACAGGACTCTGGTAACGGATCCCCATCCCCGGCGACCACGCAACCTCGTCACCACCAGTCACCTCCGCACCCGTGCTCCAAACCCTGCCCACGTCCACGAACGTCACCCAGGTCCAGCGGCCGGCCGCGAAGGGAACGCGCAGCTCGAGGTTCGCGACGACCGAGTTCTCACCACCCACCGGCCGCGGAAAGACCTGACCCGCGGTCAGCCCCGCTTCTTCGGGATCGCAGATCCATGTGGCCCGGTCTGTAACCATGGTCGGGTCGCAGGCCTCCAGATCTTCACTACGCGCGAGCAGGACCAGGGGGCCCAGCAGGTTCTGCCCGAAGCCACGGACGGTATTTGCTCCCCCCGCGTACTGTCGCTTCAACGGCTGCGTCACCGGCTCGGCGGCTGATGAGTCGGTCGCGGTGCCGAGTTGTATGCCTTCGAGACCCGAGCCGATGGGCCGCACGAGACTGCCTCGCACCCGCAGCGCCAGAACGCTACGGCCGAGACGCTGGTACCAGCTGAACTCGCCCTGGGCTCTGTAGTAGGCCCACTCCGACCACGTCAGTCGGGATGCCGTCTCCCCTTCGATCGTAAACCGATAGCCCCGTGTCGGATTGAGCACGACGTCAGTTCTGCTCTGGGCGAAGGTGACGGCGATCCACGACAGCCGGCGAGGTTCTTCCAAGACCGCGATGTCTTCCGGGCGACAGATGAGGAAATTGGCACAAAACAGGAACTCGGCACTCCCCTCCTCGAGGATGTCGAGTCCCGCCCGATACGTCCCAACCAGAGCCGTCCCGGGTGAGATCTCCCGGCTCAGTCTGAGGTCGCCACCATAGCTGACTCGCGCATAGATCCCCGGCAGGCTCTGTCGCTCGCCGAAGATGCCGAGGTGTAACCAGTTCTCGGTACCGAGGAACCACGGTTGCCGGAAATCGGCCCGCAACCTCCAATTGACCTTATTGTACGGATTGGTCTCCAGCTCGCTCTCGCGCTCGACCCCGGCGTGCTGACAAGGAAACCGCCGGGCCAGTGCGGCAGTGCCCAGATTGGACAGGACGCCGTTCAGTTCGAGAGAGCGTGTCCCGCCGAAGAAATTGCGGTGGCTCCAACCGGCCTCGACCTGGAGACATTCGGTCGTCGAGAGTCCGAAACCGAACTGCACGCCGCGCATCCTCGCCTCGTTGACCTGAACCTGGATATCGATGGTCGAGTCCGGTTTCGTGGGCCGCCGTGTAATGTCGACGTAATCGAATAGAACGAGGGAGTATAGTGTCCGCTTGCTGCGAATGATCTCGTCTTCGCTGTAGAGGTCGCCGGTCCGGAAGGTCAGCAACCGTTTCACGTCTTTGGGATCCACGTCCACGGTTCCGATAACATCGATTGCCCCGATCCGCGACCGTGGTCCGGGCACCGCCTGCAGCGTCACAAACGCACCCAGCGTATCGGTGCTCGGTATTTCCGCCTCGAGCAGTACCACAGCATCGGCATATCCACGGTTCCGCATTTCCCGCTCGATTCGTTCGCGCGATGCAGTGAGAGCCACTTCGCTGAACGGCCTCCCGGGCTGTAAATCGAGATCAGAGGTGATGGCATTCGCCTCGCGTATGCTCTCGAGCCCGATGACCTGCAGATCGCGCACTATCACGGGCTCGCCCTCGTCGATTTGGAAGGTAACGTCGACAGAGCCGTTGTAGCGGACGACTGTCGTATCGATCTGGGCGTTCCGAAAACCGCGCCGGTAGTAAAAGACTTTCAGGCGAGCGACGTCGGTTCTCAACTCGCGCGGGTCGAGCTGCTCTCTCCGTACAAACGCATCCCATCCGATCCAACAGAGCGGGCCGAGCAGCACCGATTTGCAGCCGCTACCGCGGGTGGCTATGGCCCTTTCGATCTCATTGTCGCTGAAAGCCTGGTTCCCGGCGAAGCGGAGGTTGCGAACGACGGGGAGCGTATCGCGGGCGGTCACCTGGGCCGCGGCGGGAACCGCAGCCAGACAGCCGGCGGCGACGGCGATCAGAGTGGCGAAGCGAACGCCCAACCGGGGGATGTCAGGCGAGCGAGTCGCACTCGGCGCCGATTCCCGGTCCGTTAGCGACATCGAAGTAACCTTTGGTTCCGCGCGGGAAAACGTGTTTGCTAATCGGCATGAATCGAGCGTGATCGCCGACCCAAGCGTGATGTGCGACGCGGACCCTGTGATCGGCGATCTCGATCAGGTTGAACGTATTCTTGAACCGCTCGCGGCCGCGACCCCTGCTCGATGTGGTCGTGCCGCATTGGACGATCACGATCCCGCGACGTTGCAGATCGCCGGGAAAGAAATCGAGTGAGCTACCGATATAGGAGCGGTGCATATGGCCAGCGAGAATCAGATCGACGTTGTGCTCAGTGAAACGCCGCAGTGCGCGCCGCGCGAGGGGCATTACGTTGCCACCTACGAAGTCGGGCGGTGGCGCCAGATGGTGGTGAGTTACCACGATCCGGGCGAGCGAGGTGTTCGCACCGTCGAAAGCGCGACTGGCGAACTCGAGCTGCGAGCGACGGATCCGGCCGTTGGTGAACGTCGCGCGCCTGCTCGAGTTGAGCGCTACGATACGTAGACCGGCCACGTCGGTGACCGTGTTCAGCTCATCGCAGATATAGCGGTGATAGTTCGCATATGGGAATAGAACTCGTTCCCAGAAGCGGTAGAACGGGACATCGTGATTGCCCGGCGTGACCACCACGGGCGCGGCGAAGCGTTCCAGATATTCCGCTGCCGACTCGAACTCAACCGCCTTGGCACGCTGTGTCAGGTCGCCCGAGACGACGATGACATCGGGCTCGAGGTCGCGGGCATGCTCGACGACCGCCTCGGCCACGTCCGGCCGGAAGGCCTTGCCGAAATGCAGATCTGAGAGGTGGAGCAGCGTTGCCAAAGTGGTACTACCTCCGATCAGCTTCCGACGGGGTCGCGGCAGGCGCCGCCTCGCCCCGGCTTCGCCTCAGCGCGACGAGCCCGTAGGCCCCGCCTGCGATGATCACCAGGCTAATCACCTGAGCGAGGGTAAGCGGTCCGAAGAATCGGTCGTCCTTGGCGCGGAAGATTTCGACGAACGCACGCTCGAGTCCCGCCAGTACCAGGTAGAGCATGAATAGCCACCCGGCGCGGTGTGGGTGGCGACGCAGCCGCCAGAGCACCACGAGGACGATCAACATGATGCTCGTCTCGTACAGCTGGGTCGGGTGCACCTGCATCACTTCCCAATCGGGAACCGTCTCCGGCACGCTAACGCCGAAACTATCGCGCAGATTGCCTGCCGTACTCGGCGGCGAGCCGTTGGGAAACGCGACACCGACCCAGCTATCGGTGGGCCGGCCGTAGTCGTCGCCCACCAGAAAGCAACCGATGCGCCCGACCGCGTACCCGATGGTCAGCATGAGGGCGGCGGCGTCGGCGACGATGGGGATCGGGAGTTTGGCCCGGCGGGCGACGAAGATTACGCCGATCGCGCCCCCGATGAGGCCGCCGTACCAGACCAGGCCGGCGCGCGAGAAGAGCGTGCCGAACGGGTCGCGGACCAGGAGCGGCCAATTGAGGAAGGCGTAGTAGAGCTTCGCCCCGATGATGCCTCCGATCAAAGCACCCATCAGGACGGTCCACGAGGCATCTTTCTCATAGCCCTTGTCCTCGAACTGGAAGGTGCCGATCCAGCCAGCGGCCAGGAACCCGAGCCCAAGCATCAGGCCGAACGTCGTGATCTCTATTCCCTTGAACTCGAAGAGTATCGGGTACATTTAACAGTTCCTCTCCATCGAGCAACGGACCAGTTCAGATTATCCCCGGCATCGGAAGATCCGCCCGCGCATTGAGGTGATATCCGTCCTGCTCGCCGCGTCCCAACCGAAAACAAGCCGCCCGCGCCACCATCGCTGCGTTATCGGTCGCTAGCCGCGTCGAAGGTACAAACACGAGATCTTTCCGTCCCACACGCGACCGAACGCTATCGGCCAGCGCCGCGTTCCTGGCAACGCCTCCTCCGAGGACCACGCGCCGGCAACCCGTGGCCCGAACGGCGCGCAGCGTCTTTTCCGTGAGCTGCTGGACCGCCGCGTGCTGAAACGCCGCCGCCAGGTGCGGCAGCTCATCCTGCAGGCTACCTGCACTTTCGAGCTCCCGGACTCGCATCAGCACCGCTGTCTTCAGGCCGCTGAAGGACATATCGAAGTAATCGTCACTACCTGCGCGCTGGCCGGGACGGACCATTGGCACGGGGAAGATGTGCCGCGCCGGCTCACCTTCCCTGGCGAGTCGCTCGATTGCCGGGCCGCCAGGATAGCCCAGTCCCAGCAGGCGCGCCACCTTGTCGAACGCTTCGCCGGCGGCGTCGTCCCGCGTGCCCCCCAGCAGGTGGTAGTGGCCCCAGCTCTCCGCATGGAGTAGCAGGGTGTGGCCACCGGAGACGAGCAGTGCGACGAACGGCGGTTGCGCTCTCTCGTCTTCGAGGGCGCAGGCGAAAAGGTGCGCCTCCATGTGGTGTACGCCGATGAACGGTCTGCCGAGGGCATAGGCGGCGGCCTTCACCCAGTTGAGCCCAACCAAGAGGGAGCCGATAAGGCCCGGTCCCGACGTGACCGCCAGGGCATCCAGCTCGTCGATTCGGATGGCCGCCTGGTCGATCGCCTCGGCGACGATTCTATCGATCACCGCCAACTGAGCACGTGACGCGACCTCGGGGACTACGCCGCCGAAGCCGGCGTGCATGTCCTGGGTCGCGATGACGTGACCCAACAACTCGCGTTCGCCGCGGAGAATCGCGGCAGACGTGTCATCACACGAAGTCTCGACCGCGAGGATGGTTCGCCCACTCACGCGTCTACCCCACCGCCAGACCCGCCGCCCTCGCGATCAGCCACCGGACTCCACGACACGGGCCGAATCCGGATCGACGGTGACGGTGACGAACGGGGCCGGCGCGGGGAGCACGATCGGAAGGAGCCGACCCAAGTCGGCGCGGCCGCGCAGCTCGACCTGCGGCGACAGCGCCTCCGGCCGCACCGCCTCCACGGCGCTGCGCGGCCCCGAGAGCCGGACATCGACGAGCGACGGCTCGACCCTCAAGCCCTCCACGTCCGCGCCGCTGACGACCAGCGGGATCCCGGGGAAGACTCTTTCATCCAAAGGTTCGACCGAGATCGTCACACTCGCGCTGGCGGCCGAGAGTCCCACGAGCCCGCCGGGCGACACGAGCGGCACGTCGACGGTGGTCGATTCACGGAGGCCGGCGCCGGGCACCGGTGCGGTCTGGACAGCCTCGATGGCCCTAACGATGTCCTCTGGCCCGTCGAGCACGACCATGTCGGGCTCGACGCGCACCAAATCGGACATCACGTAGCCATCTTCGAGGCTGACGCGCGACAGGTTCGGTACGACGGGCACGGTCTGTGTGCCTCTCAGCTGGAAATGGAGTAGGAAGCGATCGGGCTGCACGCGGATCGCGCTTACTCCTTCCAGCGGCGCGCCACCTCTGCCCGTCACTCTGTCCGGAGTGAGGCGGACCTCCAGGATAGTGGAGTCGACGCTATCGATTGGGTACACAAGCTGGGGACGAGCGACCGCCAGCCGCGCCAGTTCACCGACACGACCGGTGAAATCGACCGTCACCTCGTCGGTATCCGGCTCGCGTCTGGTTTCCACGTAACGCCGGTCGCTGTTGACGATCAGGAGGTCGGCGGAATACGTCCGCTCATCCACCCGGTCGGCGCTCACGGCAACCCATAGAAAGAGGGAGAGGAGCGCGGCGGTCAGCATGTACAGCCAGTTCCTCTTCAGGTTCGCTCGCCAGTCTGCCATCGTCACATCCTGAGTAGCTCTTTGATCAAGGCTTGATTAGCCTCGGAGTCCCAGTCGGTGGCCCCGATCAAGCGCTTGATGATTCGGCCCTCGCGATCGAGGACGAAAGTCTCCGGAACACCGATGGTCTGCAGGACACGGCCGATCCGGCTCTCGGGATCGAGGAGCACGGGGAAATCGAGCTCGAGTTCGCGAACGAACTCGTCCACTTTCTCTCTATAACCTGGTCCGGTGTCGACCGAGACGGCGAGGACAGTGAAGCCCTGATCCTTGAACCGGCTGTAGATTTTCTGGATCGGGGGCATCTCTACGCGGCACGGTCCGCACCACGTTGCCCAGACGTTGATCAGCACCACGTCGCCCAGATGGTCGGCGAACGCGACCTCTTCGCCGGCCAGGTTCGGCGCGCTGTACTCCGGAGCCAACTCGCCGACCTCAACGCCGCGGGCGTCACCCTTGCAGCCTAGCGCTGCCAGGCCGCTCAGTGTGGCGGCGCAGAACGCTATGCCAGCCGCCGATCTGAGGGTCGGGCCATGGCGAGGCTCGCTCATCCGGATCTCCCATTCGTTGTAGCCGTGTCAGGTCTCACACTCGAACTATCGGGCACCACGTTACTGGTGTCGGCCGGCAGCACCGTCGAGTCCGCTGCCGGTAGCGGAGCGCTGGCAATGCTGACCGACACACGCGTGCCTCGTCCCGCCTGCGCGCCAGCCGCCGGCGACTGGCCCAAAACCGTGCCCGGCGCCGCCAGGCTGGCCGAGTCCTCTGCCACCTCGCCGAGCCGCAGCCCCAGCCGCCGCAGCGTGGCTTCCGCTTCCGCCAACGACTGCATAGCCAGATCGGGCACCTGCACGGTGCTCGCGCCGGCGCTCACCAGGAGGCGCACCGCACCCGGAAGCTCGACCGGCGTTCCGGGCGCCGGTCGCGTGCCGACCACCTGCCCCACATCGGCGCTGGCGTCCACCCGCGTCAGCTCGACCTCGAAGCCGGCCTGTAGTAGGATCATCTCCGCCTGGTCGCGGCTCAAGCCCACGACGTCGGGCACCGGCCGCTCGGGCGGCCCGAGGCTGGTAGTGACCCGCAGCGGGGATCCCGGCGTCGCCATCTGGCCGGCCAGCGGCTCCTGGGCGACGACGGTTCCCACCGGCTGCGCATGGTGGACGGCGAGGGCTTCGACAACGGCCAGGTCTACTCGCTCAGCCCGCTGGCGCGCCTCGCCCACGGTTCGCCCAACGACATCGGGCACGCGTCTCAGATCGGCGGCCACATTGTGAGGCGGAAAGATGAAGAGCACCGTAACGACATAGCCGAGCAACAAGCCGAGCAGCGCCGCACCCGCCACAGTCACGACAAGGTGACGGGGTGATGTCACCCACAGCCGCCATCCTGCCGGGCCCCGATCGGCAGGATCAGACTCAGCCCAGTCGACGTCGGAATCGTGCCGCATAGGTTCCATCCATCCCGTGCCGTTGCGGAAGTATCCGCAGCTCGCCGTCAGCGCCGAGGAGCTCCGATGACAGATGGTCCGCGCCCGGCGCTTCCAGTTCAAAGTCCGCATGCCTATTCAAGAACGCCTCAACCTGATCTTCGTTTTCCTCCGCTTCCAGCGAGCAGGTCGCATAAACCAGCAAACCGCCCGGCGCCAGCGCCTTGGCGGCGGCCTCGAGCAAGCAACGCTGCAGCCCGGTCAGACGCTCGAGGTCTTTGACTTCGAGGCGCCACCGCCCATCCGGGTGCCGGGCTAGGGTCCCGGTCCCCGTGCACGGCGCATCCAGCAGGATAACTTCAGCGGCGGAGAGTGGCGGCCGCCTCGAGTCCGCCTGCGCGACGTGCAACCGCGAAAGCCCGAGCCGGCCTCGCGTTTGCACGATTCGGGCGAGCCGGGGACGTGCGACATCGAAGGCGAAAACCTCATGGCCGCGCGCCGCCAGCAGCGCCGCCTTGCCGCCGGGCGCCGCACAAAGATCGACGACCCGACTACCCGGGTCCAGTGCCATGTAGTCGAGTACCGCCGCCGCTCCAGGATCCTGCACGATCGCCGGCACCAGTTCCAGCGCCTGCGGCAGTTCACTCGAGTCGATTCGCAGCGAGGCAGGGGCCAGTGCCACCGGATCGGCCCGGATCCCGGCCTCTCGAAGTCGCAGCAGTGCTTCCTGCCGTCGATCGACTAGCGAGAGGTGAACCGCCGGCCGAGTGTTGTTGTATTCCACGAGCCGCTCGACATCTTCGAGCGGCGCTCGTGCCAGCCAGCGCTCCAACAACCAGCGAGGGTGCGAACCCCAGGTCGCGAGGTAGCCGACGGGATCGGGCTCGCGCTCCGGAAACCGTTGCAGCACAGCAGATTCGCCGCTCAGGCGGCGCAAAACGGCGTTCGTCAGCGCGCCGGCGCCCCGGCCGGCGCTGGACTTTGCCGCCTCCACCGCATCCGAGACGGCGGCGTAAGCCGGCACGCGATCGAGCTCCACCAGCTGGTAGGCGCCCAATCTGAGAATATCGATGACGTCCCGGTCGAGTCGCTCCAGGCCGCCCCTGACCAGCGGGTCGAGCAGATAATCGAGGCGCCCGCGCAACCGCAGAACGCCATAGGCCAGCTCCTGGGTCAGGCGGCGGTCCGCCTCCGCCAAGCTAGCGGCGTAGCGTTCGAAAGCGCGATCAGCCAGGACACCCCGGCGCACGGCACGCAGGACTTCCAGAGCGGCCGAGCGCGCCGGAGCCACTCTCGCTGTCTTCGTCAGCGTGCGTCCTCAGTCGAGCATACCCGCCGTGGGACTCGACGGCGCGGCTTGCTCGCGCTTGGGCATTCGACCGGCCAGGTACGCCAGTCGCCCCGACTCGGTCGCGTACTTCATTGCCAGAGCCATGCGGACCGGATCCTTGGCCGCCGCAACGGCGGTATTCATGAGAATCCCATCGACACCTTGTTCCATCGTCACACAGGCGTCCGATGCCGTCCCCACACCGGCATCGACGATGACCGGCACACTCAACCGGCTCTTGATGAGCCGGACGTTGAAGGGATTGAGCAAGCCGAGCCCGCTGCCGATCGGCGAAGCGAGAGGCATCACCGCGGCGACGCCCGCTTCCTCGAGTTTCAGCGCAGTGATCAGATCCTCGTTCGTATAGGCCAAAACCTTGAACCCGTCGGCCACGAGCGTGCGCGCCGCCTGCAACAGGCCTTCGACATCGGGCAACAACGTCTGCTGATCACCGATAACCTCCAGCTTGATCCAGTCGCCGAACCCCGCGGCGCGTCCCAGTTCGGCGTAGCGAACTGCGTCCTCGGCGTTGTAGCAGCCGGCGGTGTTGGGCAACAGCGCCCACTTGTCCGGATCGAGATGGTAGAGAACGCCTTCTTCCTTGGTGCGGTCGAGGTCCACACGACGCACCGCCACCGTGATTATCTCGGTACCGGAGGCCTCGATCGCCCTGACCATCGTCTCGTTATCCCTGTATTTGCCGGTACCGAGGATCAGCCGCGACCGGAACTTCTGCCCAGCAAGCTCCAACGGCTCGTCGATCTTCTCGAGTATTTCAGTAACCGTCATCCGGATCTTCCTCTCTCGATTCTCAGCTCCGTCATCACCCGCCACCAACGAACTGCACCAACTCGATCGCGTCGCCGGCACTGACGGGTACCTCTTTGTACCGACCGCGCCGCAGGATCTCCCGATTGAGCTCCACTACCACCAACCGCTCGTGAAGGCCGAGATGCGCCAGTAGGCCACTGACCGTGAGTCCAGCGGGCACAACCCTCTCCTCGCCGTTCAAGCTGATGATGATCGTCTCACTACTCGATGCTTCAGTCACTGTCTCGACCGCCTAGTCCGAATGAGTTCCGCGCACAGCTTCCGCCAGCGCCTGCCGGTAGCGCCGCACCGCTACAGCCGCGTCGTCCGCCTGCCAGACTCCGCTCAATACGGCTACGCCCCAGGCGCCCGCTCCTACCACCTCAGCGACCCTTTGCAGGGTGATACCCCCGATCGCCACGATCGGTCGACCCTGTGTCGCCTGCCGCAGCGCCTCGAGCCCGAGCGGCACGCGCCCGGGATGCGACGCCGTCGCGTAGACGCTGCCCAGCACGGCCACGTCCGCGCCGCGCCGCAGAGACTCGCCGGCTTCCGTCGGGCTGTGCACCGAGGCGCCGATCCAGCAAGACGAACCCAGCAAGCGGCGCGCCGGCGCGATATCGAAGCTCCCGGCGCCAAGCTGGACGCCGTGGGCAGCGACGGCCAGCGCCACGTCGAGGCGATCGTTCAGCCAGAGCGTGGCCCCGGCGCTCTCGGCGGCGGCTTTGAGCCGGCGAGCCAGCTGCCAGAGTCGATCACCCTCCGCTCGGTGGGCACGTAACTGCAGCGCGCAGTCCGGGCCACAGGCAGCGAGGGCCGAGGCCGCCCGCTCGACGAAGGCCGCGTCCTCAACGACGTCGTCGTTCGTCACCAGGAAGAGCCGCGGGAGAAGCCGGCTCAAACGAACTGGGCGCCCTTCGTCACGCCGCGGCCGCGTATCCATTCTACCGCCTCCATCCGGCGTTTTCCCGCCGGCTGCACCTCTCCCACGCCGAGCAGGCCCGATCCCGTGGCGACGGCCAGACCGGCGCGCGGGTCGGCGGATACGACGACGCCCGGTTCTGCAGCGGCGGTGTCGTCGGTCTTTTGGGGCGCGAAGATGCGTACCCGAACGCCGTCCAATTCGGTCCATGACCCGGGGACGGGATCGCAGCCGCGGATCCAGCGATCGAGTTCCTCGGCGCTCAGCGACCAGTCGACCCTGACGTCATCGGCGCTCAGCTTGGGCGCGTAGGTGGCCTGCGCCTCGTCCTGCGCTTCTTCGGCCGCCTCACCGGCCTCGAGCAGCGCCAGCGCGTCGAGCAGGGTGCGGGCGCCGAGCTCCGCCAACTCGGCGTAGAGGGCGCCAGCCGTCGTGCCGGCGGCGATCTCACGGCGCGCTTGCACGATGATCGGGCCGGCGTCGAGTTTCTCTACCATCCGCATGATCGTCACACCCGTCTCGGCGTGACCCCGAATGATCGCCCAGTTCACCGGCGCCGCACCGCGCAGCTGCGGCAGCAGCGACGCGTGCACGTTGAACGAGCCGAGCGGCGGTAGCTCGAGGACCTCCGACTTCAGAATGTGACCGTAGGCAGCGACGACCGTTATGTCCGGCTCGAGGGCGCGGAAGCCGGCCATGAACTCATCACCCCACGGCTTCTCCGGTTGCAGAACCGGGATGCCCGCCCCCTCTGCCGTCAGCTTCACGGGCGGCGGCTGCGTTTTCCGACCACGCCCGGTCGGTCGGTCGGGTTGGGTTACAACGCCCACCACATCACGGCCGGCGGCGATAAGGGCGCGCAGCGTAGTGTCCGCGAGCTGGGGCGTGCCCCAGAAGACGACCCTCACCGCCGACTCTCCTCCTTCTGAAGCTTCTTCCACTTGCTCAGCAACATCTTGCGCTTGATCGGCGACAGGTGGTCGATGAACAGTATGCCGTCCAGGTGATCGATCTCGTGCTGGATACAGCGCGCCAGCAACTCCGACGCCTCTATGCGGAGCGGCTTGCCCTCGGGATCCAGACCCTCCATCACGATCCGCGCCGATCGCTCGACGGTCCCCACTAGTCCGGGCAGGCTGAGACACCCTTCCTCGCCGCGTTCCAAGCCCGAATGCTCGACGATGACCGGGTTGACCACGGCCTGCGGCTCCACCTCGTCCTCGCGGATGTCCATGACGAAGAGGCGCTTCAACACGCCAACCTGTGGCGCTGCCAATCCGATGCCCTCGCCCATGTACATCGCCTCGAACATCTGTTCGGCAAGTTCGCGAAGACCGTCGTCGATCTCCTCGACCACCTCAGCTCGTTGACGTAGGACCGGATCGCCCAGCAGCCGGATATCCAGCATACCTACGACTCCTCCTCCGACCCAGCCGCGAACTTGCGCGCCACCTTGTCACGCTCGACCACCAGTCGCGTATCCTCGTCGGTCTTGATAGTGAGGCGATCATCCTTGACGTGGATGATCTTACCGACGATACCACCGACCGTCGCCACCTCATCGCCGCGCCGCAGGCCCTTCACCATTTCCTGGTGCCGCTTCTGCTGCTGCCGCTGCGGTCGAATCAAGAGCAGGTAGAATATCGCGACGAACATCGCGAGCATGATCAGGGTGCCGGCTGCGCTGCCACCGCCCTGACCGGACGGTACGAATGCAATTGCTAACAATGTTCTACCTCGCTGATTGATGGACCCCTCTAGCTCAGTTCAATTCAATATCCACTATCCGATATTCGGTGACCAGATATCGACCGTGTATTCACGTGCCAGGTATCACCCCCAGGTTCCATCGGGACAAGGAAGCAGCCCGGCGGTCATCTTTGGACCGCTGGGTATCGGATATCGATGGCCAATGGATATTGAGATAGCCCTCACGATACGTACCGCTCCATCCAGCCATCCACCCATCCCGAGAGCCGACCCTCACAGATCGCCGCCCGGGCCCGACGCATGAGCTCGGTAAGGAAATAAAGGTTATGAATCGACAGCGCGCGCAACCCCAGCAACTCCTCGGCGACGAACAGGTGACGGATATAGGCGCGGCTGTAGCTGCGACACGTCCAACACTCGCAGCCCTGTTCGATCGGCGAACCATCGTCGCGCCAAGCCGCCAACCTGACGTTCACCGGTCCCGCCGACGTGAAGGCGGTGCCGTTCCTGCCGTTGCGGGTCGGTGCGACGCAATCGAACAGATCGTAGCCGAGTCGGACCGCCTCGAGCAGGTCGGCCGGATAGCCCACACCCATGAGGTAGCGGACACCGTGGTCTGGCAACTCGGGGGAGATCCCTTCGAGAATCTCGTACATGAGCTGTCTGGGCTCGCCGACCGACAGACCACCGACCCCGAACCCACCCCAATCGCAGAGCTCGCGAGCCCGTCGCAGCGACTCGAGCCGCAGTTCCGGAAATGTACCGCCCTGCAGGACCGGCAGCAGGAGCTGGGAGCCTTCGCCGGCCGAGAGCTGGTCGAAGCGTTGGACACTGCGCTCGAGCCAGCCTTGCGTGCGTTGCACCGCACGGGCAGCCGTCTGGCGATCGGCGCGGCCCGGCGGACACTCGTCGAAAGCCATTATCACATCGGCACCGAGGGCGTGCTCGATATCGATCACCAGCTCGGGCGTGATGAAGTGACGCGAGCCGTCGATGTGGCTCTGGAACCAGACGCCCTCATCGGTCACCTCGTTGATCTTGGCGAGCGAGAACACCTGATAGCCGCCGGAATCGGTCAGGATCGGCCGCTGCCAGTTCATGAATTTGTGCAGGCCGCCCTGGCGATGCACGAGTTCGTGCCCCGGTCTCAGATAGAGATGGTAGGCGTTCGCCAGCAAGATCTCGGCGCCCAGCGCTTCCAGCTCCTCCGGCGACAGCGCTTTCACCGTGCCCTGGGTGCCCACCGGCATGAAGGCCGGCGTCGGCACGGACCCGTGCGCCAAATGCAGCAGGCCCGCCCGGGCCGCACCGTCGCGTGCCTTCAGCTCGAACCTGCCCTGCCGGAGCCTCTGAGCCGCACTCATGTCACAGCCATGGCATCGCCGTACGAGTAGAACCGGTAGCCCGCCTCGGCTGCGTGCCGGTAGGCGGCCATTGTGAGGTCGAGGCCGGCGAAGCCGGCGACCAGCATGAGCAGCGTCGAGCGGGGCAGGTGGAAATTAGTAACGAGCCGATCAACGGAGCGGAAGCGGTAGCCAGGCCGGACGAAGAGATCGGTCGTGCCAGCGCCGGGCGCGAGGCGCCCGTCGGCGCCGACGGCGGTCTCCAGTGTCCGCACAGTAGTCGTCCCCACGGCCCAGATGGCGCCGCCCCGTGCGCGCGCCCGATTGATCGTTTCGGCCGCCTGTGGCGTGACCCGGTACCACTCGGCGTCCAGCTGGTGGCGGCCGGGATCCTCGACCTCCACAGGCCTAAAGGTCCCGGGCCCCACGTGCAGGGTGACCGTGGCGATCTCTACGCCGCGCGCCTCGATCGCCGCCAGCAGGCTATCGCTGAAGTGCAGTCCGGCAGTCGGCGCCGCCACGCTGCCGCGCTGGCGCGCGTAGACGGTCTGGTAGCGGCTGCGGTCGGCCTCATCGTCGGGTCGCCGAATATACGGGGGTAGCGGGACATGCCCGTAACGGGCGATCGCCTGATCGGGCGCCAGTCCGGAATCGAGACGCACCAGGCGCATTCCGCCTTCTACGGTCTCCTCGATGACCACTTTGAGATCTGGCGCGACTTCCACAACCCGGCCCGGCTTCAATTTCGCGCCGGGCCGAACCAGGGCACGCCAGCGGCTGCCGGCGGCGTCGAGTCGCTCGATCAGCAAGACCTCGGCCCCTGCACCGCTCGGCTTCTGCCCGATAAGGCGGGCCGGGAAGACGCGGGTATCGTTCAGCACCAACACATCGCCGGGAGAGATCAGTGAAGCGAGATCCCTGAAGGTACGGTCGACGAAGTTCTTCTCTTGCCGTCGAACGTGCAGCAGGCGGCTGGCATCCCGATCGGGAAGTGGGCGCTGGGCGATGAGCCGTTCGTCGAGTGGGTAATCGAAATCTCGCGTACGGAGCGACTCGCCGCCGGCGCTCGCCGGCGCTAGCGAGGCCGAATTATCGACCGATGTGCGTTCAACCATCGGCGAACAGCTGGCCCTGCTCGCCGCTCGTCTCGGGCGGCACATCGTAACCGAATCGTCGATAAGCCTTGGGCGTCGCCACTCGGCCGCGCGCCGTCCGCTGTAACAGGCCATTCTGGATCAGGTAGGGCTCGTAGACCTCTTCCAAGGTGTCGGCCTCTTCGCCTAGCGCCACGGCCAGGCTCGAGAGCCCCACGGGCCCACCGTCGAAGTCCTCGATAATCAGCCGCAACATTCGCGCGTCCATCTGCTCGAGCCCGTACTCATCCACATTCAGCATCTGGAGCGCCGCCTCGGCGACCGGACGCGTGATCGCGCCGTCGGCT
>JASFTI010000012.1:0-25283 GCA_050053635.1 Gemmatimonadales bacterium | reverse complement strand
GGCTTCGTCGCGTACATCGACATCCCCAGCGCCTGCCTGAGGATCGCGCCACCACCTTCTCCATACGAGCCGTCGATCTCGATCATGCCGGGAATCGTTCAGATAAGGAAGCCGCCTTGCTGGCGGCGTCAATTCAGCGGGCTCCGCGAGCCCCGCTCAACGGGAGAGACCCTGGGGGAGTGCTCCGTGCCCTGCAGCATAACCTCAGACCCCGCCCCGCGCTACTCCCATCGCCCCCACCGCCCGCCGCCAGATGCCCGCTCTGTGGCACTCTGCCACAGGCCGGGCCCGAGGCCGGCCTCCGCTCGCCTCTACAACCTTTTGCAGGATAACAACTTATAAATCTCGGCCGTGTCGGCCTTGACCGGTACGGAACCTGCAGCCAGATTGCGGTTGAGATCCGTTCTCAGCCCCCTAGCCCCGGAGACTCGGATGGGGATCGACCGCGTACCCGTTGGATCCAGAGCCCGTATCGAGGCGATCGATGATGCGACCGCCCGGCGCGAGCTCACGCGCCTCGGGTTCGAGGAAGGTGCCGACGTGGAAGTCGTCAGCCGGATCCCCTTCGGCCCTGTCGTCCTGCAACGTCGTCACCGCCAGGTAGCGATCGGCCGGGAGCTGGCGCGCCGGGTCCGTGTGACGACGACGTGAGCCGTTGTCATAGCGGGTCTCCCGCAGCGGGCGCCGCATCATCGGCGGCAATAGCCTCCCAACAAGAGGAAGGGCTCATCGTACTCGTCGGCAACCCCAACGTGGGGAAGTCGGCGGTTTTTGTTGGCCTGAGCGGCTCGTACGCGGAGGTCTCCAATTTCCCGGGTACGACGGTCGAGGCGACGCGGGGGGCTTGGAAGGGCCAACCGCTGATCGACGCGCCCGGGACGTACGGTTTGGGCGAGCATTCCGAGGAGGAGCGGGTCACGACGGAGTTGATCGGGCGGGCGGCCACGGTGGTGAACGTGGTCGATGCGGCCCACCTGGATCGTGACCTCTTCCTCACCTTGCAGCTGGCGGAGAGTGGCGTCGCCATGGTCGTCGCTCTCAACCTGATCGATGAGGCGCGGCGTGTTGGTGCGGAGCCGGACGCCGCGGAGCTAGAGCGTATTTTGGGCGTCCCGGTTGTCCCGACGGTGGCGGTGACCGGTGAGGGGCTGGCGCAGCTAGCCGAGGCGATGGCCCGGGCGCGACCGGGCAGCTGGTCGTTGAACGGGTCGGACGATCTGGCGCGGCGGCGGGCAGCCGACGAGGTGTTTGCACGGGTCGTGCCCGAGACACGGAAGCGGCGGCACCTCGCGGATTGGCTGGGCCGGGCGTCCGTGACTTTGCGCTGGGGCATCCCGATGCTCGCCCTCTCGCTGGCGGCAGTCTACTTGCTGGTCGGCGTGTTGGTCGCGCAGAACGTGGTGGGCTTCACCGAGGCGCGCTTGGGTCAGGAGATGTGGGAGCCGTTGGCGCGCTCGATCGCCGACCGCATCGGGATAGGCGGCCCGCTGCGAGTGATCCTGGTGGGCGAGTTCGGGCTGCTCACCATGACTGTGACTTACGTCGTCTTCCTGCTGGCCCCGCTGGTCGCCGCCTTCTACTTCGCCCTGGCGCTGTTGGAGGACTCGGGCTTCCTGCCGCGGATCGCTACGCTGGTCGACCGCCTGCTCGGCGCTCTCGGCCTCAATGGCCGAGCAGTGATTCCCATCATCCTGGGGTTCGGTTGTGTTACGATGGGAACGATCACCACGCGGCTTCTGGCAACGAAGCGCGAGAAGACGATCGCCACGGCGCTGCTCAATTTCGCCATCCCCTGTTCCGCCCAGCTCGCCGTGATCGCCGCTCTGCTCGCCGGCTTCGGCGGCGGCTGGGTCTTCGCCTACGCGGCGATCATCTTCGCTATGCTCATCGTGGTCGGCACCGCCCTCGACCGGATGCTCCCGGGCGAGTCGACGCCACTCCTCATCGAGCTACCGCCGCTCCGCTGGCCGCGTCCGGGCGCCGTCGCCCGCAAGACGCTGACCAAGGGCTACTGGTTCATGCGCGAGGCCACGCCCTGGTTCGCCGCCGGCGCTCTGATCGTCGCCGTCCTCCAAGTCACCGGCGGCCTGGATCTCTGGCAGCGCACGCTGCGCCCCCTCATGCTCGGCTGGCTTCATCTGCCGGCCGAGACGGCCCGGGCGATCGTCATGGGGCTGGTAAGACGCGACTTCGGCGCCGCCGGACTCTACGATATGGGGTTGTCCCCCGAGCAGGCACTCGTCGCCCTGGTCGTCATCACCCTCTTCGTCCCCTGCGTCGCCTCGATCATGGTGATGGCCAAAGAACACGGTGCCCGCACCGCCCTGCGAATCTGGGTCGGCACCTGGGTCGTCGCCTTCGCGGTGGGCGGCGCCCTCGCCCACTTAATGTCCTGGCTGGGAGTCGCATGATGAAGACCCCAAGAGTGCTTCAGCGTGGCATCATCCTCTGGCGGCAGCGCGGCGACGCACCCGACGACGTCGACCAGTCGGCGACGGCGCTTCCCGAGATCTGCCCCGCCGCCCGCTGCGAGCGCTGCGGCTACGAGTTCGTGCCCTACACCGTCAGCGCCGTCTGCCCGCGCTGCCTCGAACCGTTCGTCCGCGACCCCTGCTACGGCGGCTGCTTCAGCTGCCCGCTCTTACCCCAGTCCCCAGAGACATCGAAGTAGCCGGGCACCTACGGTGGGGCCGCAGCGCAGGCCATCGCCGGATTCGTCGCTCTCCGCTGGCGCGTTGCCCCCACGGGAACAAGCTGGACCCAGACCGGCGTTTCTGAGGCATGCCCGGGTGCGGGCTTGCCCGGACTAGCCGCGCCAGCATCTTCCAGGCTTCGTGCGCTAGAGAATGTCACGTCACCCACTGGACTAGCCCCCAATGGCACGTTTCACCGACCAGGAGCTTAGGGAAAAGGTTCAGTCCGGCTTCATCATCGAGTCGGAAGACGAGATGACCGACTCGTACAAGAAGGCGCTGATCACCCAGCTCACCGTTCAGGGCGACACCGAGCTGATGAGCGCCCCCTCCTACTACGGCCCCGCCAAGGACGCGCCCTCCACCAACACGATGGTCAGCTCGATGGCGATCATCCAGGACGAGCTGGGGCACGCCAACATCGCCTACAGGCTGCTCGAGGACCTGGGCGTGAGCCGCGACTACCTGCTCTACGAGCGCCAGCCCCACGAGTTCAAACACCCCTATGGCTTCGACCAGTATCTGGACAACTGGGCCGAGCTGGTCGTCGCCAACGGGCTGTTCGATCGGGCCGGCATCACGCTGCTCGGCGACGTCCATCGCAATACTTCGTACGGGCCACTCCAGCGCGCGCTGGTCAAGGTCGGCCTGGAGGAGAACTTCCACCTGCGCCACGGCGAGGTGTGGATGCGGCGGCTGTGCGAGGCGGGCGGCGAAGCGCGTGAGAAGGTGCAGCGCGGCGTCGACTGGATGTTCCCGATGGGCGTCGAATGGTTTGGCATGCCCGACGACAAGAAGCGGCACAGCGCCCAGCTCGACTTCAAGCTCAAGGGGATGACCAACGACGAGCTGCGCCAGACCTGGCTCACCGCCGTCGTCCCACTCTGCGAGGAGCTCGGCATCTCGATCCCAGCCCACTGGGACCAAAGCCTGGGTCGCGCCGTGCTCGACTACGAGTTCCCCGTCGACTTCGACGAGCAAGAAAAAGTCTGGCTGCTCGAACAGCCGATCACCTGGGAGCAGGCGTTCGAGCGCTGGAAGCATCGCGGCCCCGCCAACCAGTTCTATGTCGAGTCGGTGCGGGTGGGACGACTTCAGCTGCAGGCTATGGCGGCGGCGTGAAAGCAATCAGTAATCAGTGAGTTGCGACGCGTGATCCCGAGACCCGTTCTGAGTAGCGAAGACGTTTGGGTAGCCCTCAAGGACGTGCTCGACCCCGAGCTGCCCATCAGCATCGTCGATATGGGACTGGTCTACGACGTGCGGGTCGCCGGCCGCACCGCAGAACTCGACATCACTTTTACCGCCACCGCCTGTCCCTGCATGGACTTCATCCTCAGCGACATTCGCACCCGGCTGCTCCGCGAGCCCACTATAGATGACGTGCGGATCAACATCGTCTGGGATCCGCCCTGGACCAACCAGCGGCTGAGCCCCGAAGGCCGCGAACTGCTCAGAGCTTACGGTGTGAGCGCCTGATGGCCGATCGAGTCTACGTAGTCCTGGCACGCAAGAACCGTGAGGATCCGCTCCGACACATCGGTAGCGTCCACGCCGCCGACCCGGAACTGGCCAAGGTCTACGCCTGGAAGACCTACGACGAGGAACGCTGGTTCGAGATGGTCGTCGCTCCCCGCGATGCCTTCCACTCCGTGAACCGCGACGAAGCACCCTTCAGCATTACGCGGCCGGGCGCCGCCTCGGCGGAGGCCGAATGAGCGGCCCGGACATCAAGCGCACCGAAGACCTGGAACCCGAAACGCGACGGGCGCTCCGCGACCTGATCCTCTCGCTCGCCGACTCGAAACGGCTGATCGGCATCCTCTTCGCCGACTGGGTGCTCGGCGCGCCCGAGCTCGAGGCCAATATCGCGGCCTCCAGCATCTCGCAGGACGAGTGGGGGCACTCGCGCCTGCTCTACGCGCTGCTCAAAGATTTCGGTGACGACCCCGAGAAGCTCGAACACGAGCGCGAGCCGGCGGACTACTGTAACATCGAGGCCCTCGATAAGCGCCTCGAGACCTGGACCGAGTTCGTCGTCGCCAACGCCATCATCGACACTGCATTGACCGTCCAACTCGAGGCGCTAGCCGATTCGCGCTACACGCCGCTGCGCCAGCGCGTACAGAAACAGCTGGAGGAAGAGCGCTTTCATTTCGGCCACGGCGTCGCCTGGCTGCGCCGCCTGGCCGGCGCCGGTGATCGGTCGCGCGCCTCGCTACAGCAGGCACTCGACGAGCGCTGGCCCGCCGTTCTCCGCTGGTTCGGACCGGACGAGTTCGGCGATAACGGTAAAGCCAACGGCTTGTGGAACGGCAACGGCGGCGAGCTGAGACAGCGCTTCCTCGAGCGTGCCGGGCCCATCATCGAGGGCAGCGGACTGGCCCTCCCGTCGACCGAAGTCGACTTCACCGGGTGGGACCCGGCCAGCCGCCGCTCGAGCTGTAGCGGCCCGGACCCGGAGGCGGTCCGCCGCGCGCGTGGCGACCGCAATCGCGAGTTCTTGATGGACTAGGGAAGCCGGTAGACGGTAGACGGTGGACGGTGATCAGCAATCAGTGGGTCAGTGAGTTAATGGTACGTAGCCGATCCAACTCAGCCGACAACCAAGAAGCTGGGACTGACTACCCGCTTCCGAAATCGGTCGAGTGTCCTTTCTGCGGCGGCACCGACACGCAGCTCGAGAATCCTTTCGGCAGCGTGCTCTCCGTCGCCCAATACTACTGCCGCCGCTGCCGCACCATCTTCGAGTGGATCAAGCGGTAGACGGTGGACGGTAGGCAGTGACCGTACGAACCGCTCACCGCCGCACCGCCGTACCGCCCACTGCCACGGACCCATAAGCCCGCTCGAAGAGCAAATCCTTGACTCCAAGCGGCGTTTGATACACAATAGGAGTCCTACATCGCCAGACCGGCTAAGCCCACCCCCACAATGTCCAGTCACGGGAGGATTCCTATGAACAGGAACGTAGCTCCCTTGAGCTTGGCTCTCTTGCTTGGCCTGGCGGCTGCGGTCGGGGCTCAGCAGCAGATGACCGCCGGGCTCGAAGTCGCCGAGGCCGTCATCACGACGTCCGTGGTCGATCGCCAGCCTACCGACAGCCTGACCACCGTTCCCAAGGATATTGGAACCGTGTTCTGCTGGATGCGGATCACCGGTGCCGAAGGCGAGATCCAGGTCGAGCACGTCTGGTACAAGGACGACACCGAAGTGGCCAGGGTACCGCTCCGCGTCGCCGGCACGAACTGGCGCACCTGGAGCTCGAAGAACATCGACCCGATGTGGACGGGCAGCTGGAGGGTGGACATCGTAGGGCCGGACGGGGCGGTCTTACAGTCGGTGTCGTTTACGGTCGGTTAGGGAAAGGTGGTCATTTGTCGGTGATCGGTAATCAGTGACCGGTTACGGCGACCCGATTATCAGCAACGCTCCACCCGGCCGTTCACAATCGGGTTACCGACTACTGATCACTGATTACTGATCACTTCGTCCAAGGCAGCGCACGCCATCCGGGCCGGCGACGATCACATCGGTAGCCAGCCCCAAGAACAGTCCATGCTCCACGATCCCCGCCCGCGCTACCAGCCTGGCGGCCAGCGCGGTGGGCTTGTCTATGGGTCCGAACCGGGCATCGAGGATCCAGTTGCCCTGATCGGTGACGAACGGCTCGCCGCCTGCCGTCTGCCGCAGCTTCACATCCGCGCCCAGCGACGCGATGAAGTTCCCTTCCGGGATCCAGCCGAACGGTATGACCTCCACCGGTACGGGCCAGTTCGTGCCCAGCGCCGGTGAGAGCTTCGATTCGTCGATGACTATGATCTCGCGCTGACTCGCCTGAGCGACGATCTTCTCGCGCAGCAGCGCACCGCCGCCGCCCTTGATCAGATCGAAGTTGGGCGCCACCTCGTCCGCTCCGTCGATGGTGAGATCGACGACCGGATTCGTCTCCAACGTCGTTACGGGGATCCGCAGGCGTCGGGCCTCCGCCGCGGTGGACTCCGAGGTCGGCACGCCGACGATGTCCGTCAGCTGGCCCTCTCGCAACAGCTGACCGATGCGCCGTACGGCGTAGAGTGTCGTACTACCGCTACCGAGTCCGACGACCATGCCGGGCTCCACGAAATCGACCGCACGCTCCGCCGCCTGCTTTTTCAGGCTGGCCGTTTCCTCGCTCATATCAGTTGCTCCGTTGGCGACACCGGTGGTCGCAGACGAAGGTCAGCGCACGACATGTACCGGCCCCAGGATCTCATTCTCGGGATCCGCCTCGACCCGCTGCGGCGCGCTCGGCAGCTCCCACTCGAACGAGCTCTCCCGCTCCTGTACCTCCAACGTCCGACGCAGGCTGTAGCCGTCGCCTTCGGCCTGCAGATCGAGCGGGATGCGAAAGGCGCCCCAATACTGTATCTGGCGGACGTGGATACGCAGCACCTTCTCTCCCGGATCCCACACGTGCGCCACCTCCACCTCGGGGTAGCCCGGTCGGTACAGCCACTGCTCGAAGAACCAGCCGAGATCCTCTCCGGAGGCCTCCTCCATGCTCTTCTGAAGGTCGGCGGTGAGCGCCGTGCCGTGCCGGTGATCGGCGTAGTAGAGGCGGATCCCGGCGAAGAACGCCTCGTCGCCCAAGGTCGATCTCAGCATGTGGAGCACCCAGGCGCCTTTCTGGTAGCTGTTGGCGCTCAACACCCGGAACAGGTTCTCGGGCTCCGCATCGATCAGCGGCCGCGCCACGGCGTCCGACCTCAGGTAGCTACCCTCCGACCGCGCCCGCGACGCGGCCCCGACGTCGGCACCGTCGACTAGCTCGAAGAAGACGCTGGTGAAATACGTGGCGAAGCCCTCCGACAGCCAGACGTGCGGCCATTCGCGCTCGGTGATGGCATCACCGAACCACTGGTGGGCGATCTCGTGCGCCAGCAGGCCGTCGGCCGAGTCCAGCCGGCCGACGCGCTCGGTCAGAAAGATGGCGCTCGAGTTCTCCATACCGCCGAACCGCGTCGACGACTGCACCAGCGCCAGCTTCTCGTAGGGGAACGGCCCGATCAGGCTATCGAAGAAGGCGACGATCTCGGGCGCTCGGCGAAACAGCTGCAGCAGTTGCTCTTCGTCCTCGGCGTACGTCCACTGGGCGATGGAAACGCAGGGCGACGTCTCCACATCGCAGCCCGACGTACCCAGCTCCCGCTCCACCAGCTCGCCGGCGCCCAGCACCATCGTGTAGACGGGGATCGGCCGGTCCGTCGCCCAGACCCAGAGCTTCGTCCCATCCTCCGTATCGATCACCTCGCGCAGCTCGCCCACTGCCACCACTCGCCACTCCCGCGGCGCGCGAACCCGAAACTCCACCGTCGCCTTGTCGCTGGGGTGATCGACGCCCGGGAACCAGTAGCGCGCCCGGTTCGGCCAGTTGTCGGCGAACACCGTGGGTCGGCCGTAGCGGTTGTTCCTGAAGACGAGGCCATCCTCCGGCGCTCCTCCGTAGACGACCCGCACGACCACCGTGTCGCCGGCCTCCGCGCTTCGCCCGAGCTCGACCAGCAGCCGCTCTCCGGTGAGCTCGTGTCCGGCCGGTGCTCCGTCCGCCGTCACCGAATCGACCGTCAGTCCGACGAAGTCGAAGCCCACACGCTCCGTTCCGTCGATCGTGATTCGAAACGTTATCTCGGCGCTGGCGCGATACGCCGCGGCGTCCGGACCGACATCGACGGCGATCCGGTAGATGAGCGCGTCCACCGGCCTTCCCGATCCGTCGCGCACCGGCGACTGTGCCAACGCGTCGGGGGCCGGGGCCGCGCTCAGACAGGCGGCGAGCAGGAAGCCGCCGAACGAGTTAGCTCTGCGTGTCCACATATCTCTTCACGAAGTCAATTAACCGCCGAAAGTACTCGGCACCGCCAATCATCAGCATGTCGTTGTGATCCGCGCCCCGCACTTCGTACCAATCCTTCGGTTCCGCCGCCGCCTCGTACAGACGACGACCCATGCGCGCCGGCACGATCGTGTCCTTCTCGCCGTGGATGAACAGGGCCGGTGAACGCAGGTCCGGCACCTTCGAGATCGAATCGAACTTGTGGGTCATCGAGCCGATCAGCATCCCGGGCAGGAACGAGTAGTGGAGCTTCGCCAGATCCTGCGCCGAGGTGAACGACGACTCCGCCACCAGGGCCGCCGCCGGCTGCCGCGTCGCCAGCTCGATCGCCACGGCACCGCCCAGCGAGCGGCCGAAGATCACCAGACGCGCCGGATCGACCCCCCGCTCCTCCGTCAGGTACCGATAGGCTAGCATGCCGTCCTCGTAGAGCACCCCCTCCGACGGTTTCCCCTCGCTCTTCCCGTAGCCCCGGTAGTCCATGATCAAGACGTTCAGGCCCATCGTCACGAGCACCGACACGTTGTCCAGCCGGTCGTACAGGTCGCCGGCGTTCCCGTGGAAAAAGAGCAGATCGGCGAACGCGCCCTCCGCCCCGGCGTAGATCCCGTGCACCCGCACCCCGTCCGGCGCCTCCAGCCACACCTCCTCAACGACCGAGGCACCCTGGACATGCGGCGTCGGCGCGTCTTCCCGCACCCGCGTCGGAAAGTAGATCAGCTGCCGTTCCAGCGACTCGAGCATCAGCCGGCCACCCAGTAAGAAAAGAACGACCGCGGCCACTACGCCGGCCCCCACGTAGGCGAGCCTTCGCCCCACGCCGCGGAGCCGCGATCCGCGCGAAACCCTCAGTTGCTCAGCCACGAGCCAAGATTATAAGCGCCGGCGTACCGGCGGACAAAGCCCCCGCTGTCGCAGAGGCCGTGATATGACGACGTCACCAGTCTCCATCCGGCTCGCCCACCCCACCGGCGCGGCCGATCCACTAATCCGTTGAGTAATGCTCGGAAGCGTTGCACTTTTATCAAGTGGATCTCAGGCGCTCTAATCAACGAATCGTCAACCAAGTCAGTCCGCGGATATTCGTGAGTGGCGCGGTGGGAGGATTCCGGCGGCCCGCTATCGTGCCGGCTCCCACAGGCCAATGAGGAAGGCATAGCGGCGTCGGGCCCCGTCGCTACCGGTCATGGGAGTACGCAGTATGCGTTACGCAGTAGTTCTCGCGGTTCTCGTCGCAGCCCTCTCCGCCTGCTCCGCGACGTCGGGGGGCGGCAGCGGCGAGCGGCCCAGCAGCAACGTCATCACGGCGGAGGAGATCGCCAAGGCAGGCGTGCAGAACGCCTATCAGGCCGTGGAACAGCTCAGGAGACGGTGGCTCAGGTCTCGCGGCGCTACGTCGACCCAAGACCCCAGGCTGCGGTACCCCGTGGTGTTCCTCGACGACTTCGAACTCGGCGAGTTGGACCGCCTGCGCACCATCAGCACCGCGGAGATTCGGGAAATCCGCTTCATCGACGGCCGGGACGCGGTCACCCGCCACGGGATGGAGTACGGCGCTGGGATCATCCAGGTAATCACCCGATGAGATGCCGGGGCCGGCCGCTGGCCCTTGGCATCGATCCAGAGGGCAGCACGCCACGCCGCGCTCTCCCAACCTAGGCATTCCCCCGAAGCGTATCCGGGCGTGCCGGCGCGCTGGTAACGGCCCTGAATGATTGGTAGCTTGCCGCCGGCCACCGGCCACGCCCGGTTCCGGTCCGGCGGTCTTCCTCCACACAGCCACACCGCTTGCCCACCGCGACCGGTGGCTCCACAATACGGTCTTTCGTCAACTAATCTTCAAGGACGGGGATTTGATCCACGACCCGCTACTCGTCGCCGCGCTGATCGCCGGAACCACGGCGCTCGCCTTCTGGCTCGACCACCGGTTCGCGGCGCTGTCCAAGGTGGGCGCCGCGCTCATGGCGCTGTTCCTGGGGGCGGTGCTCTCGAACGTCGGGCTCGTTCCGCAGGAGTCGCCGGTCTACGGCGTCATCGAGGGGCCGATCGTCTCGCTGGCGGTCGTCTACCTGCTCTTGTCGGTGAGGCTGGCGGATCTGAAGATGGCGGGCCCCAAGATGGCGGCCCTTTTCGTGCTGGCGAGCGCGGGAACGGCGCTAGGGGCGGTGATCGGCGCTCTCACCTTCAGCAGCAGCATCGGCGCCGTCACCTGGAAGCTGGCGGGCGCCTTCACCGGCACCTACACAGGCGGCAGCCTCAACTTCGCCGCGGTGGGACGCGGGCTGGAGCTGCCGGCCTCGATCTTCGCCGCCGCGGCCGCGGCGGATGCCGTGACGACGGGGATCTGGCTGGGCATCGTGCTCATGGCGCCCGTGCTGCTGGCCCGGTTCGCGCCCGGCTCGGCGGCGGCCGGTGCTGCGGCGCCGGCGCGTCCGGCCCCGGGCGGCGCCAGCGGCGAGCCGCCCGCTTCCGATGCGCACCCGTATTGGACCCGGGTGCCGGTGTCGCTGTTCGACCTGGTGCTGCTGGCGGCGCTGGGCCTGGCATTGCTGGTCGCGGCGCGCTGGCTGGGTCAACAGATCGGTTTCGTGCCCGAGATCCTCTGGCTCACCACGATCGCCCTCGCACTGGCTCAGCTGCCCCGGATCCGCCGGCTGAGCGGCGCGGAGCAGCTGGGCAACCTGGGGCTGCACCTCTTCTTCGTGGTCATCGGGGTACGCTCACTGTTCCAGGCGATGCTGCAGGTGGGTCCGGAGGTCTTCCTCTACACCCTCGTCGTCGTCGCCATTCATGGTATCTTTCTGTTCTTCGTCGGCCGGTTGGTGAAGGGTACGCTACCGATGCTCGCCGTCGCGTCGCAGGCCGCCATCGGTGGCCCCGCCACGGCGATGGCGGTCGCCGTCTCCCGCGGCTGGCCGGCGCTGGCACTGCCGGGCATCGCTGTCGGCCTGCTCGGCTACGCACTCGGGAACTATGCCGGGTTCGGCATCGCCTACCTGGTTCGAGCGATACTCGGAGGTTGAATTTGACGGACGAAAACGGAGAACCGACGCTACCTGCGGCCAGGGTCGCCACACGGCCGGGAGCCAGCGGGATCGCCGAGCACCGCAGGCGCCTCTACCAGCGGCACCTGGCTCTGTTTTTGGCGGTGAACCTGGGGCTGCTGGCCGCCGACCTACTCACTTCGCCCGGCTTGCAGTGGGGCCACTTCCTGGCCGTGCCCTGGGGTCTCGTCTTTCTACTCCACACCACCGGTCTCAAGTCGCGAGGCTATTCGTTCGGCGAGCTCCTCATACCGCCGCGCGACCCGCCCGTGCGACAGGTCTACACGGTCCCCCTCGACTACGAGCTCGTACGCGCTCGCCAGCTGCGTGATGGCATCGTGACCGCCGCCGCCGCGCTTCGCGACAAGAACCGCGAGCTCTCGGAGTCCGCCGTCGCCGTCGCCGACGAACTGCTCGCCGCGGCGGAGGGCGCCGTCCTGTCGGTGCGCAGCACTGGGACCCACAAGGACGAGCAGGTTCGCAAGCTATTGCCCGAGGCGCAGGCCGCGCTCGAGGTGCTGGACACGCTACACCGGGATCTCATCAGGATGGAAGTGATGGAGGATTCGCCGGAGACCACTGCGATCGAGCCGTTGCGGGAACGCGCCCAGAGCCTGCGGCAGCTTATCGGATAGTCGGGACGGCGTCTCGTCGCGCCGCGAGCGAGAAGGGGGACGGGCCTGGCCCGTCCCCCTCCATTTCCAAGCATCCTGCGCGACCGACCTCTACTGGTCGAGCGTCGGGATGCGGAGGACCTGTCCGACGTAGATCTTGTCGGGGTCGCTCAGCATCGGTCTGTTCGCCTCGAAGATCATCGGATACTTCATCGCGTCGCCGTAGTGCGTCTTGGCCAGCTTGGAGAGCGTGTCACCGCGGACCACGGTGTGATACGTCGCCGCCGGCTCGGCCTTGATGACCTGGATCATGTCATCGACCTGCGACACACCTTCCACGTTGCCGACGGCCAGCACGGCCTTCTCGCGCTCCGCCTGCAATTCGGTCTTGCCTTGGATCGTGGCGACCCCGTCATCGAAGTCGACCTTCAGGTCGTCGATCTTCAGCTCGAGTTTCATGATGTGTTGCGCCAGCAGGTTGCCCTTGCGGCGCTCCTGGAACTCCTCGGCCTGTGTCGGGTCCTTCTCGCCCAGCCCGAGCTTGGCGCCGGCGTCCTTCACGAATTCGATCAGTCCCATCTCACTCGCTCCAACGTTTGAAGTTATTCGCGCACTTACCTGCGTCGCCGCAGGAGCTTCCCCAGAAAACCGATCCCCGATTCGGCCACATCGTCGGCGACCGAGCCGTCGCGATCGGAATCGAGCAGCGTGGCAAGCATGTCGGACGTGCCGGACGACATGCTATCGGCGCGACGCTGTTCGCCGGAGAGCATCGACACGAGGCCGCTGGTATCGAGATTGTCCTGACGCTTCGCCTTGCCCAACGCGCCCATCACGATTGGCGCGAGGATCGGCAACAGCTCGGCGATCGACCCGACATCGAGGCCGGTGCGGCGTCCCAGCTCCTGCTCCACCGCGCCACGCCGTTCGCCGAGCGTATGGCGCAGGATGCCGTCTCCGGTGCGGGTGTCGGGGCTTTTGAGGAAGCCGCCGAGATCGTCGAGCACGCTACCGTCGTGGTCCCGCTCGAGTGCGCCCGCCAGCGAGTCCGCGCCCTCGCCGCGCGAGGCGTTCTTCGCCAGGGCACTCATGAGCAGCGGCAGCGCGGCGGCGATCGCCTTGCCCGCCGCCCCCTCATCCGTTCCCAGCTGACGTCCGATCTGGGCCGTGCGTTCGCCGGCCAGCTGGTCGGTCAACATATCGAGTAGCGACATCGCCCACCTCTCGGTTCAGTCGTGAATCACTCCCAGGCCGCCGCCACCTCACCGCCCCTCTGCCAGTGGGGCGCCCAGGCGAGCCCCACCAGTTTCACCGCGATATCTTTCTTCTTGGGCCGCACGACCACGGTCTCCAGGTCCTCGAGTGCCGGATCGTACCGTTCACGGACCGCCTCGGTCTCCGCCTCGAACTCGGCCTCCAGATCCGCCAGTCTCTGCACAGTCGCCTCCACCGTCGCCCTCGCCCGATCCACGTCCTGCGCCTGCCTCATCGAACGGCCCACACCACGGGCGGCGGTCGTCGCCCGACCCACCGACGAGCGGCCCATCGCCTTGCGACCCAGCACGGCGCCGAGCAACGTCGCCCCCACCGAGATCGCCGTCTGCAGCTTCGCCTCTTTCGCCTGCTCCGCCTCGCGCTCCACCGCCTGCTCGGCCCGCCGGATCCGCTCCTGCAGCGTCGCCAGCTTGGGCGCGTACTTCTTGCGCAGCTTCTCCAGCGCCTCGTCCCGCTCCTCGCGCGCTTTCTGGCTGAGGCGCAGCCGGAAATCGTGTTCCGACTCGCCGGGCTGCGAGTATTCCTCCAATGACGGACTCTTGTAGAGCTCGAGCGTATAATTCCGATAGAGCCAGCCCTTGAACTCCTTACCCCACGCCGTGTAGCTGGTCTTCTGGGTGGCGACTCCTGGCAGTTCGCCGAACTGGGCGGCACCCTGCGGCCCGCCCCCGAGGTCGTCCAGGTCGACATCGATCTCCATTGTGTCGGCCCAGTCGAGTGCGACCGCGGCGCTGCTCAGCGGGGTCAGCGTCACCAAGTCCTCCGACGTGTGCAACTTCGTCTTGCGATCGGCGAACAGGACGCGTCCCGCCGCCAGCACCATCGGCTCGTAGACCAGCTCATGACCCGGCGCCGCGCTGCCGCGCAGCGGCACGAAGTGCTGCGGGATGCTCGGCCCCAGCACCGGTTGCTCGCTTCGCGGTGCTCCGGTAGCCGGCCGCACCGTGGGGCCGCCGCTCGCCGCAACCGCCGCCTCCATGCGCGCCGCGGCCTCCGAGCGGCGCGGGTCCATCAGTACCTTGATCTGGTCGCGCGTCAGCGGACCGCGCAGGTACGACATCACCCAGCGTGTCTCGAAGACGACCGGCTCGCCCTCGTGAACGTTGTTGAGCAGGAAGACGCGCTTGCCCAGCCCGGCCAGCGTCTCTTCCATCGCCCCGCGGTCGAACCGCATCTCGCCCCCCGCCGCAACGCCCTCGAGTCCCTCCAAGACCCGGGCCTTGTCACGCTCGGTCTGCAGCCGGCCGATGAACCAGCTGCCGGTGTTCGACAGACCCTTGTAGTCGAGGTCGACCGGATTCTGCGTCGCGAGCACCACTCCCAACCCGTAAGCGCGACCCTGCTTGAGCAGTGTGAGCAGCGGACCTTTCGACGGCGGGTTCGCCACCGGCGGGAAGTAGCCGAAGATCTCGTCCATGTAGATGATCGCCCGCAGGCTGGTCGTACCCGACTGGCCGCGCATCCAGCCCAACACCTGGTTCAACAGCAGCGAGACGAAGAACATTCGCTCCGCATCGCCCAGGTGCGCGATGGAAAAAATCGCGATCCGCGGCTTGCCCTCCGCAGTATAGAGCGTGCGATCGATCTCCAGAGGCTCGCCCTCCATCCAGGCCGCGAAGCCCGGCGCCGCCAGCAGGTTGTTCAGCGCCATCGCCAGCTTGAACCGCTCGCCCGCCGGATAGAACGTCTCCAGATCCAGCACACCCACCTTGTTCACGCTCGGCGTCTGGATCGCACCGATCAGCCCCGCCAGGTCGAGATCGCGACCCTCGCGCCAGGCGGCGTCGAGAATCGTCGACAGCAGAATGTGCTCGCGGCTTTTGATCGGGTCGGCATCCATCCCCAGCAGCCCCAGTAGGCTGGTCACCGTCGTGCCGACCCGGTCGCCCAGCAGCTCGCGATCATCGGCCAGCGCCTCTGGCGGC
The DNA here is from genome assembly GCA_050053635.1 of Gemmatimonadales bacterium. GTDB lineage: Bacteria > Gemmatimonadota > Gemmatimonadetes > Palauibacterales > KS3-K002. Next base: position 9,857 of record JASFTI010000012.1, on the reverse strand, counting down.
GCCGCGAACGACGAGAGTATCGAAATCGGCAGGCCCGCCGTGCTGCCCGGCGTGTAGACGGCGAAGTCCGCCGCGTCGCGTAGCCGCCGGATCCGCTCGCCGCTCTGCCCCCATTTCGCCAGACCCTTCTTCCACAGCTCCGCCTGCTGGGCGCTATACTCCTCGACGGACAGACCCTGCTTGCGTGCGTCGTCTTCGTTCACCCAGGGCGTGAAGTCAGCGGGCCTGAGCTCGGGAAAGGTGAGCAACAGGTTCGGCAGGTCGCCCTTCGGATCAATGACGATCGCCGGGACACCGTCGATCGCCGCCTCCTCGAGCAGACCGATACACAGCCCCGTCTTGCCGCTCCCGGTCATCCCCACGCAGACCGCATGCGTGACCAGATCTTTCGAGTCGTAGAGCAGCAGTTCGCCTTCGCGCCCCTGTTTCTCCGACAGATCGTAGGCTCGCCCGAGATAGAAGGCGCCCAGCTTCTCGTAGCTATCCACCCGGGATACCTCCACCGCCTTTAGTTCTGTTTTCACTCCGTCCCCGCACGCACATCGGCGCCGTGGCCAGCCGCACTCAAGTGTGCCGGCACCGATCTGTGTGCTAGTACTCGATGGTACGCGGTAACGACTTCGCCTGCTCGATCCAATCGCTGACCTGCTTCTCCGAGGGCGGCTGCCGGGTCAGCTTCTTCTCCTTGTTCAGCTCGCTCATCTTCGCACAGAGGTTGGCAGCGTTCCGCTGGCTCAGCTCCGGCACGGTATCCACGCCCGCCGCCTCGAGCAGGTCGGCATACTCCTCGCCGATACCCTTGATCCGGAACAGATCCGCATGATTCGTCCAGCGCAGTACCAGCTTCTCGCTGATGCCTGTGCTCTCCGCGATATCCTTGCGGCCCTTGGACGACTTGCAATACTCGAGAAGGTCATCCGTCGTCTTGATGCCGGCAGACTGCAGCTGCTTGGCATACTTCGGGCCGATGCCCTCTACATCTGTGATCTTCGCCATCTCGTTTCTCCTTCGGTTATTGTCTATCGACTTTCGTGCGGCCGGCCAGGACACACATGTGATTTCGCGTTACGACCTAAGCGGCCTTGAGCTCCGCCGTACAGTTCGGGCAGCGTATCGCCTTTATCGCTATCTCAGATACGCAGAACGGGCATTCCTTCATCGTCGGCTCGGCCGGCGCCGCCTCTTCCTCTCTCATGAAGCGATTCACCTGCCGCACCAGCAGGAACACCGCGAAGGCCACGATGATGAAGTTGATGACCGTGTTGAGGAACATCCCGTAGTTGATCGTCGGCGCGCCCGCTTCCTGCGCCGCCGCCAGCGAGGCGTACTCGGCGCCCGACAGGTTCAGGTACAAGTTCGAGAAATCCATCTGCCCGAGCAGCATGCCCAGCGGCGGCATCAGTACGTCCTTCACCAGCGAGTTGACGATCGCGCCGAATGCCACTCCAAGGATGATCCCGATCGCCATGTCCAGAACGTTGCCGCGCATGGCGAACTCTCTGAATTCTTTCAGCATGATACCTCCCTGTTAGTCGACACGCCGTCGACCCGGCAAGCGCGGCAGGCTCCCCGATCGCTTCTTCTCACAGCCGCAGGACGCCCTCGCGCTGTCACTCGAGCGCGCCGCGCGACGTGCTCTGGGTTGGAGATTACTGGAACGATTCTACCTTTAAGAAGGTTCCAGGTCAACGGCCGGGCAAACGCATGTTCCCGGCCCGCCGCCTCAGAACAGCTTCAGGTAGTACGACAGCGCCGTCGTCTCACGACGCACCCGCCAGCCGGTCACCGTGCTGTGGGACATCTTGAAGTAGCGCACCGGCTTACCGTCCGGCGGTTCCCCGCCCGCCACCTGGATCTCGACCCGCACGACGATGTCGTCGCCCCGGCCACGGGCGCCGATCGAGGTGAACTCGACATCGCTAAGGGTGAGGAGCTCCTCACCCTTAGCCTGCAACTCTTCCTCGGTCAGCTGGGCCGGGTCGACGCCGTGCAGCCCGCTGGACAGGTAATCGCTGCGGATCCAGACCCTGAGCTCGTCGGCTGCCTCCGTCTCGAGGGTAGACCGTTCGGCCCGGAACATGGCGACCAGGACGACAACGATAACGGCCAGTGCCGCGACAGCCTTCCAGCCCTTGAGCTCGGTTTTCATGATCTCGCACCGCCGGTTAAGAAGGTCCTTGCCAACGCTACATCATTCTATGGCGCGCGATCATGGTCGGGCCGCCGGGGCTCGCCGTCAAGGGCACCGCGCGCCGAGCCGCCTCGTCATAGCCGCCGTTCTCTCCGATGCCGATCTGTTGATGTCCCGGCCACAGCATGACCCCAGCACAGCTAACGGTTCGCCCAGAATGAGGGGGGAGTTCGGTGGTCGAGATCCGCCGACTGCAGGATGCGCTCCGCAGCTGGCGCGACGGGAACACCCGGCGACTGCTCGCGGCGCTCGGCTTCGAGCCGCTGGGCCTGCGTGTGCCGCAGCAGGGGCTGGCCGATTTCGGCCTCGACCCGTCGGAAGCGATCGGGCTGGAAGTCGCGGCGCGTCACGCCGGTTTTCAGGTCTTCCGGATCGTTCTGAGCGAACGGCTCGAGCCCGACCCGATTCGTCGCATAGCCTCGGCGCTCTACCGGCACAACCCGGCGCGGCGCGCGCTGCTGATCTTCGAGGGCCGAGACGACCCGCGTCTGGTATTGGCGAGCTGGGGGCTGGGCCCAGGCCCGCTGCGCCTGCGCAAGCTCTGGATCGAGCTCGCTGCGCCGCGGCGCTCGGAGCTCGACATCCTGGCCGCGCTCGCGGTGAACGGCGCCCCCACGGCCAGCGACCTGGCGCTCGCCCACGTCAAGGCACTCGACCGCGAGCAGGTCACCGGCCGGTTCTTCGCCGAGTTCCGGCGCCGGCGCACGGCGCTGGCTGCCGGCCTGACCGGCGTACCGGAAGCTGCTGGGAACGACCGTCTCGACCTGGCGCTCATGCTGTTGAGCCGTCTGCTGTTTCTCTATTTCCTGCAGCGGAAGGGCTGGATGGATGGGGACGGCGCTTACTTGCGCCGTCTCTACGAGGCCGCCCTCAGCGGCGGCATTCCCTTCTTCCGTCGCCGGCTCGAGCCGCTCTTCTTCAGCGCGCTGAATCGCCCCTCCCAGCGGCGCGGACGTTCAGCTCGAGAGCTGGGCGAGCTGCCCTACTTGAACGGTGGGCTGTTCGAGCGCGACACATTGGAGCGGCAGTATCCGCGTCTCGACGTTCCCGACGATTGCTTCGCCCCCATCTTCCACGAACTGCTGGACAAGTACCAGTTCACGCTCCGCGAGGACCAGCCTGCCGACCAGGACGTCGCCGTCGATCCGGAGATGCTGGGCAGAGTCTTCGAGGGCCTGATGGCGGAGTCGCTGCGCGGGTCGACGGGCGCCTTCTTCACGCCGCGGACCCTGGTCGATCGGCTGGTCGAGGGCGCGCTGTGCGCACACCTGGCTCGAGCCGCCGACTGCGAGCGGGACCTGGTTGAAGAGCTCGTCGCCGGGGGCGGGCCGGCGATGGACGAGTCGCTTCGCGCGCGGCTGACCACACAGGCGCGCCTGATCCGCGTTCTCGATCCCGCCGTAGGGTCGGGCGCCTTCCTGCTCGCGGCGCTGCACAGGCTCGAGTCGCTACGCGACACACTCGAGGGCCGGCCACCCGACCCCTTCGCCCGCTTCACGCGGCGGCAGGAGATCATCCGCCGAAACCTCCACGGTGTCGACATCAACGCCGCCGCCGTCAAGCTCTGCGAGCTGCGCCTCTGGCTCGCCCTCGTGGTCGACCTCAAGGTCGATGACATCTCGCAGGTGCCGGCGCTACCCAACCTCGACATCAACATCCGGCAGGGCGACGCGTTGGTCGACCCGATCGATTTCATAATGCAGCACGCCGATCTCGACCGCGGACTCGCGGCGAGCCGCTGGCGGCGCCGGGTCGAGCGCTTGAACGAGCGCCGCGACCGCTACTTCCGGGCCGCCGGAGCCGGCAAGCGCCCCGTGCTGCGCGGACTGCAGCGGGCCGAGCGCGACCTAGCGGTCAGCTTTCTGGCGGAGCTGGCCGCCAGCATCGACGCGCGCCGCCAGGACCTGCGCGCGGCGGCACGCGGTCGCGACCTCTTCGGCAAGCGGGCGGGGCTGTCGCGCTCGCAGAAGAAGGCGGCGGCCACGTTGAAGAAACGCCGTGGCGAGCTTCGCCACCTGCTCCAAAAGATACGCCAGGCGCAAGAACTTCCGTTCTTCTCCTTCCCCATCCACTTCGCCGACCCCGAGGGCCCCGAGCCCGGCTTCGACTTGCTGCTCGGCAACCCGCCCTGGATTCGGACCCATCACTGGTCCGGGCTTCCTCGGCACCGCCTCAAGGAGCGTTTCCGGTTTCTGCGCGGAGCCGGCTGGCGTGCCGGTAGCCGCCTGGCCGGCGCCGGCCGCGGCTTCGCCGCCCAGCTCGACCTGAGCGCCCTCTTCCTCGAGCGCTCCCTCGGCCTGCTGGCCGAGAACGGTGCCCTCGGTATGCTGCTTCCCGCCAAGCTCACCCGGACCCTCGCCGCCGGCGCGTTGCGCGCCCGCCTGACGACGGGGACGCTGATTCTCTCACTCGAGGACTGTGCGCTGGCACCGGAGAAGCTCTTCGAGGCGACCACCTACCCACTCGCCCTACTGCTTACCCGCGGCGAGCCCGACGCGCAGCACCAGGTCTCGGTCCGGTTGCACGATCAGGGCGGAACGACACTCGACTTCCGGCTCGCGCAGGCGCAGCTCCCGCTCATCGACGACCGCGAGGCGCCCTGGGCGCTGGCGCCGCCCCGCGTCCGGTCCGCCCTTGGACGGATGGACGCCGCTGGGTCGAGGCTCGGCGCACGGGACGGCCGTCGCCCACGCCGGGGCATCGTCACCGGCCTCAACGATCTCTTCGTCGGACGCGTGACCGGCGCGGGTTACGCGCACGGGCGGGCCACGATCGAGCTCGCCGGTTCGTCGGTGGAGATCGAGGTCGATCGCCTGCGCCCCACCCTCAGCGGCGCCGATCTGGAAGCCTGGCGCTACGCGCCGGGCCGCGCCCTCCTCTGGACTCACGACGACGAGGGAGGCCCGCTCCCAAAACTGCCGGCCGCGACCCGCGACTACTTGAGCCGCCACAAGCGTGACCTGGAGAGGCGTGTCGACCTCAGGTCGGGCCAGCCGTTCTGGACGCTGTTTCGCACGCGACCGGAGAAATGGTCGCTCCGCGTGGCGTGGCGCGATATCGCACCCGAGCCCGGAGCGGCCGTGATCCCTTCACGCGTTCCGTTCCTCGATCGCGCCGCCCCGCTCATCAGCCTCAACACCGTTTACCAGATACCAGCCGCGTCGGATGAGGATGCGCATTTCTTGGCCGCCGTTCTCAATTCGACCGTCGCCCGCGCCTACCTGAAAGCGATCGCTGAGCGGGCAACCGGGGGCTACTTCCGTTTCCTCGGTTGGACGGTTGCTCTCCTGCCTTTTCCCGAAGAGCCCGACGCGGCTGTCCGCATGAACTGCATCGAACTGAGCCGGCACGCACACGCCGCCGGCTGTCTCGACCCGGCCGCGCGTCGGAGGCTGGACGAGCTGGTGGCTCGCCTTTACGGGCTCGGGCCCCGCGGGCTGGCTGTACTGCGTTCCTTCGACGCCAGGCTCTCCCAAAGGAGTGACGCATGAGCAGCTCGAACTGGCCCGAACCCATCGCCGCCGCCTCCGACGAAGCGGCAGTCGCCATCGTCCGCGGACTCTGGGCACGGGCGGCTCGCGTCGATGTGGCGATCGCCGATTCGCAACGCCTACTCCAGCTACTCGGCGACGCGGGGGACGGTGGACCGAGTGCCGTGAACGTCATCACACGAGCTCTCCCTCTGGCTGGAAGGCCGGACCGTTGGCGCTGGACAATCATCGGCGAGGCGCTCTCTCCCGAGTTCCTGCTCTTCTATGGTAGCGGCAGCGCCTTCCCTGAGAGCGCCCTCATCTTCACCGGCGACTCGACCGACGGCTGGCTGACGTTCCACCGGCGACCAATCGTTCTGCATCGCCTGCACCAGCGGTTCGAGCTCCTATCGATACCCCGCGCTCTACGCGTCGTCATCCCGACGCCATCGATTCGCGAGGAGGCCGACCGGGCGGCCTCCGGCCCGAGGCGCGGGTCGCCGACCGGGCTGGTTGAGCTCGTCTCGCCGACTCAACTTTACCGCCGAGTGCTCGCCAGCCACTTCAGCGATGCGAGGAGCGACGCGGCGAGCCGGCCCGACTCGGCGCCGGCTCTGGCCGCTCACCAACAGCGGGCGTACGAGCGCGCCTGCGCTATCCTCGATCGCTACGGCGGCGTGATCGTCGCCGACGCCGTCGGCCTCGGTAAGACGTACATCGGTCTTCGTTTGCTCGAGCGGGCGCTCGACCTGGGAGGACGCGCACTGGTCATCGTACCGGCCGCGTTGAGGGAGCAGTGGGCACGGGAGCTTGGCTACCTCGGAGCGACCGGCGTACCGGCCACCCGCGCAGACACGGGGGAGACCACGCAGCCGGCGGGTAACCTCGATCTCTGGATCAGAGAGAATCTCCCAGGCGAGGTCGGCCTTCTATCGATGGAGTCGCTGGGCCGCGGCGATTTCGATCCGGTCGCCCAGCGCGGCGCCGACCTCGTGCTGGTCGACGAGGCGCACAACTTTCGCAATCCCGCCACGCGCCGCTACCGGAATCTCGCCGACCTGCTCCGCCACACGAGGGTCGCCCTACTGACGGCGACACCCATCAACAACACGATCCTCGACCTTCAGCATCTGATCGATCTCTTCGCCGCACCGGGCGCGTTCCGGCATCTGGGCGTCGCCGACTACCGCGAGGCGTTCCGTCGCGCCGCGTTGGCCGACGGCGATCTGCGCACCGTCATCTCCGCCTGCGTCTTGCGCCGCACGCGCCGCTTCCTCAGAGCGCACTACGGCCGCGTACTCGTACGCGGCCCGCGCGGCGACGTCGAGACCGAGCTGCGCTTCCCGAAACGTCTGCCGCCCGTGCCGGTGAAGTACGACCTCGCCGGCACCTACGGCGAGCTGCTCACGGGTCTGGACGGCTGGCTCGAAGACCTGCACTTCCCCGCCATCGAGCCGGGCGATAGCGAAGCCGAGGCCGCCGACGCCGTCGCCGGTCCCGGAGGACTGCTCAAGATCATCATGCTCAAGCGCCTCGAGTCGAGCACCGAGGCCCTGCGCTGCACCGTCGTCCAGCAACTCGCCTGGTGCAACACGGCACTCCGCGCCATCGACGCCGGACGCGTACTGACGAGACCCGACTACCGGGCCAGCTTCCAGGGGCCCGCCGATGATCCGGGCAGCCAGCTGGCCTTCTTCGAGCTCATGCTTCCCGCTCCCGCGATCGAGCCCGGGCGGATAGCCGCGCTTCGCCACTCGCTCGAGCACGATGCGAACATACTCGCCCGCATCAACCAAGCGCTGGTCGCGGTCGGCCCGGCCGGCGATCGCAAGCTGCACAGGCTGACCGAGTTGCTCGACGGACCGCTCGCCGGCAAGAAGATCCTTCTCTTTACCGAATTTCGCGACACGGCACGCTATCTCCATCACCAGCTGCGGCTGCGACCTCACATCGCCCAGATAGACAGCGGCGGCGCGCGCCTCGGATCGGAGCGTGCCGGGCGCAGCGAAGTGATCGAGCGCTTCGCACCACGCTCCAACGGCCTACCCGAACCGGCTGAGCGCGAGCGCGTCGACCTGTTGATCGCGACCGACGTACTCAGCGAGGGACTCAACCTACAGGACGCCTCGGTCGTGGTGAGCTACGACCTGCCATGGAACCCGGTACGGCTAATGCAACGGGTCGGCCGCATCGACCGTCTGGGCGCGCAGTCGGAGCACGTCGAGTTGCACCACTTCCTGCCGGCCCGCGATCTCGACCGCCTGTTGGGGCTCATGACACGATTGCAGGACAAGCTCACGACGATATCGGCAACGCTAGGCCTCGATCATCCCGTCCTGGCGACGCCTAGCGATCAGCGGCGAGCGCTGGATCAGATCCGCGTGCTCGCTCGTGATCCGGATGCCTACGACCGTGTCGAAGAAGAAGTGGAGGGACCGCTCGACCCCGAGGAACAGGCCTACCTCGACTATGTGGCCGAAGCGAACGGTGCGGGTGCGAGGCGCGAGACGCGACCTGCCGCCTCGGCCGCGGCGATCGAAGATGAGGGGCCGCCCCGAGCCGTTTCCTACTGGCGGGTCACGTCCGCCGGCCGCTCGCGCGGGCTCTGGCTGATCTGCGATGTCGAGACGGGTTGTGTGACGGAGGATCAGGTCGCCGCCCTCGACCTGTTCCGCAGCGCTCGAGCTCAGGGACGACTCGAGCCGCCGCACCACATATTGACTACCGCACGACGCGCCTGTGCCCGTTACGCCGACAATCTCATCGCTCGCCTCGAGGCCGCGCGCATCGCCGGCGACGCGCTCAGCCCGAGCCTGCCCCAATGCCGTATCGCCGCCTGGTTGACTCGATACTTCCAGGCCAACGCTCACCGCCTGGCGTCTGTTGAAAAAGCGAAAGTCGACGACCTGCTCGACCGGCTGGGGCACCGCTTCACCGTCGGCGACGAACGCTCGCTCGCCGCGCTGGCCGCCGAGCTGCCCGCTCACCCGACCGCCGGTTTCCTGGCTCGCCTCGACCGCCTTTTGCGAGGGCTAGCCACCAACCGATCAGGGCCTCGCCGAGCCGGCGAGGTGGCCACACTGCTGCTGCTGCCGCAGCCCCAGGCGTAACCACCACCCGGGTAGCTCGCCGCTTGTCCCGTCGGCCAATCCGGGTTCAATTGCAGGCGAGCATCGGTGCGGGCCTACCATAAAAAAACTGGAGCGTGAGCGGTGGAGACCCTTATTCGCTGGATCGTTGGCCTTTTCGTGGCGCTCGCGATAGGTGGCATGGTGACTGGTTTGTTCCTGAGCCGGCTTCGCTCCTACCTCAACATAGCAAGGCCGTCGGGCCGCGATGTGCCGAACTGGTTGATCGGGGTCAGCGAGCGACTCTTTTTCGCGGTCATCGTCGCCTTCGACATCTCCGGTGCCGCCGTCGCCATGATGGTTTGGATCGTGCTCAAGATCATCCCCAGTTGGGAACTTCACGTGAAGCTCGGCACGGCGAACAAGCCGCTCACCTGGTCGTCCATCCTGGCAAGTCTGTGCTCCATGCTCTTCGCGCTGCTGGGCGGGCTGATCATCCGCGGCGCGATATGGTACTGGTAGCGCCACGATCACGAGGTTGGGGGTCGGATGGAATGGCGACCAGGAGCGCCCCGACGCCGACTCCCCGTAGGCTGCACTGGCAGCCGGGTCTGAACGCTGGAAGATTGACCGCATGCGCGTAGCGTCCGCCATCAAGTGGTCGGCTTTCGCCGCCTTCGTCATTGCCGGTGCCGGGACCGCCATAGCTTATTCCCAGGGCCAGTTCCCGGGTCAGCCGGTGGACGGGCCGCCGCTCGCCCTGGTCGGTGGTCGGGTCTACGACCCCGCCAGCGATTCGTTGATCGACCCGGCGACGGTGATCGTTCGCGGAAGCGACATAGTGGCCGTCGGCGCGGCCGAGCCGATACCCGAAGGCGCGCGTGTCCTCTATGTAAAAGGCCTGACGCTGCTTCCGGGCTTTATCGACAGCCATGTTCACTTGAGCGGCATCCGCTCGCGGATCCCAGATGGCTCGCGTGAACTGGGTTGGCTGCGCTACCTGTGGCGTTTCATTCGCAGGTTCCCCGAGCGCCGCCGCACGCTCATCCGGCACGGTGTGACGACGGTGAAAAGCCTCGGCGATCCCCACCCGTGGGTGGTGCGGTTCGCCGAGCGGATCGAGCGGCA
>JASFTI010000011.1:0-26100 GCA_050053635.1 Gemmatimonadales bacterium | reverse complement strand
ATAGCGGTCTTCTGGCTGAACGTGGCCGCCACGTCCCCGCCGTCGAAACCCGGTATCTCACCTGGTCCAAAGAAGAAAATGCCCCCCGCGAGGTCGGATGCGGGGAGGTACACCCCGCCGAAGCCGCTGATGGCGAACTGCGTCTGCGCCGACAGCGACGACGGCACGAGAGCCAGGGCGAGGGCGAGTACAAACGCACGGTACCGGCGCATCGGAAAACCTCCGTCCTATGGGTCATCAGGCCTGTTAGCTGGGATCCCAAGATAGCACCAGCCGGAGCCGCCGGGAAAGTAGGGCCGTATTGTGTTGGAGGGGACGAAAATTGACCCCCGCCGCCAGCCTGCTTATCTTGTCTTGGCTGCTGATCCTTCCCCGCACGACTCCCCGAAGTCCTAATTAGGCACTACACTGAGAGGTGAATACCGTGCACAGGAATACGCCTGGAGCCATCGTCGCGCTGGCCTTCGCCGCCTTGGCGGCCAGCTGCAGCAGCGCTGACACCACCGGACCGGTGGAAGAAAAGAACAGCGGCGGGACCGGCAACCAGATGCTTCTGGTCGTCGCCGAGGCGGACCTCGAGCTGAATACCGGTGGTTTCCTTGCCGACTTCGTCGTCGATGTCGAGGACGGATCTGGCGCACCCGTCTCCGGGGCCACCGTGACGATCGTCTGGAACCGCTCCACGGTGACCCTGCAAGAGGGCGGTGCGGCGGGTGTATACACGGCAGCGGTAACCGGTGCCGCCGCGGGAAATTTGGAGCTGGACGTCGTCAAGGACGACATGTACGTGCAGGACGTGGTGCTGGGCAACATCGGGATCCACGCCGTCCTCGAGCCGCAGCCCGACGAAACGATCCCTGCGAACCAGCCCCTGACCGTTCGCTGGGTCTCCGATTTGGAAGCCCAGAGCGCCTCGCTCTTCTCTCCGGATTGGGACTTCGACGTGGAGGACAACGGGGAGTTCGTGGTGCCCGGCGACGCCAACGTCCCGGCCTCGAGTACCTGGATCGAGCTGGAGCGCTACAACCAGGTGGAGATCACCGGTGGGCTGAGCGGCTCGTACTTCCTATTGGAGGTCGAGTACCGGGTCGAGGGCTTGACGATAGCCGCCCCGCTGTAGACCGAGGTCATATTGTGAGCTCGATACCGCCGGTAATCCAGATGTCGTTCTGCAGCTCCGCCTCGAGGTCGCCGCTCGCCAGAGATTGGGTGTAACGGGAGATGTAATCGCGAACGTCGACGCGGATCCCGAGCCGCCGGCTGAAGCCGTAGCGGAAACCGAGGCCCGCAATCAGCGCGACATGCGTCCCGCCATCGAACTCCAAGTTGAAGACGCCCTCATCGAAGAACTCGCCGCTGCGCTTCACCCCGGCCACACCACCCAGGAGATGGATCCCCAACGGGGTGAAAGGCGCTCGGTAGAACTCCCAGAGGACGTTGGCCCCCAGCGTGAGAACCCGGCCACTCCCTGTCTGCGTCGGCTCGGGTAGCGGTTCCCGGCGCGTGCCCGTGGCCTCCACATCGCTTCTCGCGTACTGAAACTCGACCTCCAGCCAGACGCCGGTGCTCAACGTTCGGCTGCCCCGCACCCCCCAGGCAAATCTGCTCTTTTGGGTGATGCTGATCGCGTCCGGATCGATCGGGCCCGGGTTCGGCACCGCCTGATTATTGACCAGGTCGGCCGTCGGAAGATAGAACCCGACGAACGCTGTCACGGTGGTGAGCTTTTCCTGGGCGGCGGAAGTACCCGGCCAGGCGAGAAGCACGAGAAGAGCGGCGCTGATCTGAGTAGTACGCATCACGGATCTTTCTCGCTGCTGCGATGTAGACTGTGTTAGAGGTGGTCCCTCGAGCCGGTGAACATAGAGAAAGGGACCCGACAGGCAGGGGTCGGAAGCTAAGCTAGGGAGAGACCGGCCTTTGCGCAAGGAAAAGCGCCAGCGCTGGCCGCCCCCCTGGGGTGGAAACCTCTGGCGTTGCCCGCTGGCCCGGCGGGTGGTAAGTTTATAATCCCCTGTGTGCCAGCCTACGACCTCCCCGTCTATAACTCCCCCGCTGTAGGTGATATGGCGACATCCTGTCTCCGTTGCGCGACCAACTTGCCGTACGATGGTGCTCAGTGTCCGGAATGCGGATCGCTGGCTCCGGCCCCCGAGTTTTACCTGAGTACGGCGGAGCGGCCGTCTATGCAGGAAGAGCTGCTCGAGCATCTGCGGGCGGCGACCAGCGGCGAGTTCGAGATCCTGGGTGAGATCGGCCACGGCGGGATGGCGCGCGTTTACCTCGCCCAAGAGCTCGCTCTCGATCGCCGGGTCGCCGTCAAGGTTCTGTCGCCGCTGTTCGCCGAGTATCCGGAGATCGTCAAGCGCTTCCAGCACGAGGCTCGCACCGCCGGTCAACTGAACCATCCCCACATCGTGCCGGTCTTCGCCGTCTATCAGGGCGACGGGCTTTCGTTCTTCACTATGCCGTTCGTCAAAGGGGCCAGCTTCCGGGAGATCATAAGGGAGGGGCCGCTCGAGACGGAGGAGGCACTCGAGTTCCTGCGGCAGGCGGCTTCCGGGCTCGCCTATGCTCACCAGCACGGCGTGATTCACCGTGATGTGAAGCCCGAGAACATGATGCTCGAGGAAACGACGGGCCGACTCGTACTCACCGACTTTGGACTCGCCAAAGCGCTGGGCGCCGAATCGCTGACGGTACCGGGCGACATGATCGGCACGCCGCACTATATGGCGCCCGAGCAACTGGAAGATAATGTGCCCGTCGATGGCCGCTGCGACGAGTACTCCCTCGCTATGGTCGCCTACGAGATGCTGGCGGGCGAACATCCGTTCGGTGGTGGCGGGTTCCGTGAGCTTCTGATGAAGCAGCTCAACGAGAATCCGTCGCCCATTCGCGAGCGACGGCCGGATCTTCCTCAGCACGTCTGCGACGCCATTCACCTGGCGCTCTCCAAGTCGCCGGACGATCGCTTCGACACGGTCGAGGAGTTCACCCGCGCGATGCTGGGCGGCAAGCTCGTGGAGCGGAAGAAAAGTGTAAGACGCGCTCGCGGTCCGAAGCGAGGCATTGCCGACACCAAGACGGTGTGGATGCGCGATCGCCTGCTCAGGTTGCACAGACGACGCCGGCTGATGAAGTGGACGGGCCGTGTCGCACTCAGTGCGGCCGCCACGCTCGCCATCTATTTGGGCGTCGCCGCCGTCTCTGGCAGCGGGCCGCCCCTGGGCCGGGCGGCGAACGACCAGCCACAGCCGACGGAGGGCGCCGGTCTCGGCGCTGCCCAGTTGGCCTTTGAAGACATAGACCTGTCGGCTGCAGGAGACGCGGCCGACCTCCACGGGCCGCCGGCCCCGCCCGCTAGCTCGGAGGTCGACCGGTCCGGGGAATCCCCGGCTCAGGCCGGCGTTGATCAGGCGCGCCTACCGGGCGCGGGCCCTGCCCGAACGACAACAGGCCGCGGAGCCGAGCCGGCCACGCGCGAGGATCGCTCGACGACCGAGCCAGCCGCGGCTCGAAACGAGGAACGGCCCGCAGCGCAGCAGCCCGCAGCGGCCGAGCCCGAGGTCGAGCCGGTGATGACGAACGACGAACCGACGCAGACCTCGAATGCGGAATCGCCCGATAGCACCGCCGCCGGTGCTGCAGATCCGGATAGCGTCCAGCCGGGCGCTAGTGAACCGGTCGTCCCGCCGCCCGAGGTCGAGAGGGTCACAGCCGATATGGTTGTGGAGCAATACCGCCGCGCCTTGGAGACGGAGGATGTCGAAGGGCTGAGTCGGTTGTATGGCGGCGAAGTGCCGCCCGAGGATCTGACTATGCTGACCCGGATCTTCGAGAGCGCCGACGACCTGCAGGTGAACCTGGGAAACCGGGATACCCGGTTGCAGGGCGACTTCAGGCTCGAAGATGTCGACTTCGAGATGCGCTACGTGCTGGCACGGACGGGGCGGAACAGGGATTTCACGCTCAAACTGCGGCTCACCCTCGAAGAAGGTCCCGCAGGCTGGCAACTCGTCCGGCTGGACCGCCGCGACCGCCGCTAGTCGCCCGGACTCCCCCACCTGCTTGTAGAACTGCCTAAGTGAAGGTAACTTAGCTTCACTTCTCCCCCGCGACTCAAGCCCGTCGGTAGCGCGTCCGCAGAATTCGGCACGTGGTGATGAAAACCTGTCCTCACTGTCAGACTGAGCTGGCCAGCGACACCCTCTTCTGCCCGCGCTGCGCAAAGCAGGTGCCGGGCAGCCAAGAGGACGACCTGCTCGCCTCATCGGCATCGGATCCCACCGGTCTGCTCGATAGGCTGAGAACGGCGACGGCGGGCGAGTTCAAGATCATCCGTGAGCTGGGTCGCGGCGGCATGGGGCGGGTGTATCTGGCGCATGAGCTCGCCCTCGAGAGACGCGTGGCGCTCAAGGTCCTACCGCCCTATCTGTCCGAGCAGTCGGAGGTTGTCGAGCGGTTCCAGCGCGAGGCGCGCACGGCGGGAAAGCTCAACCATCCCAACATAGTCGCCGTGTTCCAGGTCTCCGAGCGTGGCGGTCTCCATTTCTTCACGATGCCATACGTCGCGGGGCCCAGCCTCCGGCAAATCCTGAAACAGACTCCGCAGCTGAGCGTCGAACTGTGCCGCCGCTACCTGCGGGAAGCGGCGGACGCACTCGCCTTCGCCCACGGCCGCGGCGTCGTCCACCGCGACATCAAGCCGGAGAACATGCTGCTCGAAGGCAGCCGCGACGGCCGCCTGCTGCTCACCGACTTCGGGATCGCCAAGGCACTCGGTTCCGCCACGACCCTCACTCGTCCAGGCGACATGATGGGTACGCCCTACTTCATGTCGCCCGAGCAGTGCGAAGGCGCCGAGCTGATCGACGGCCGCTCCGATCAGTACTCTCTCGGTCTGGTCGCTTATGAGATGCTCGCCGGTCGTTTCCCCTTCAGCTCGGACTCGCTGGCCGGCATCGTCTACAAGCACCTGCACGAATATCCCCAGCCGCTGGATGAGGTGCGTGCCGATATACCCGCCGATCTTTGTGAGGTGATCGAGCGGGCGATACGCAAGAACCCGGATGAGCGCTTCCCCAACATGGAAGCGATGCTCGAGGCCTTAGGGAGAGCGTCGCCCGGGAAAGCTGCGGCCCGGCGCGACGCGGCCGCACCGGCACTGCAGTCGCAACGTCGCTCGCGCGGCCGCTGGCTGGCGGCGGCCAGCCTGGTGGCCGTCGCCACCGTGGTCGGCGGGTTCGCCCTCTGGCAGGGGTCGACGGGCGGCGACGAGCCCCGGCTCGCCCGGCTCAACATCCCTGCCGAGCAGGATACCTTCAGCGTGGGCGGCCTGGCGCCCGACTCGAACGCCGCCGGTGATCCCAGCGCCGAGTCCGCTGAGGCCGGGGAGCAGCTGGGCAGCGAGTCACGGTCCCTGGCTTCCCAGCAGCGAGGCAACGTACCGGCGCCGGCCGAGCCAGGCGGCCGCCGCGATGAGCTGGCCGGCGAACGCGTCGTGACTGAACAGGCACAGTCCGAGGCGCGCGAGGCCCGTGAGTCCGCGCGGCGGGTCGGAGCTGACACGATCTTCCCGGCTTGGTTCACCGAAGTCGATGGCCGCTTCGCCAGCGCCCAGAGCGATCTGCAGGCTGGGACCATCGGCATCACGGCGGCCGCCCTCGCGTTCAACAACGCCAAAAATGACTTCGAGGAACTGGAGAGCGAAGCGCTGTTGAGGCTGGAGCAGCTGGCGGAGGCGGCGGCAGCTCAGACGGCGGGCGATGAGCAGCAGGCCGAGTCGCCGGAGCAGGGTGAGAGCGACCCGGCCCAGACCGATCCACCCCGGGCGGTAGAGGAGGCTGACGGCGAGCCCGCGACCCCGCCTCCGCCTCGCGAGGCCATCGGCGCGCTAATCGAGGGCTATCGCCAGGCGCTCGAGGCGCGAGATACAGCGCGCCTCGCGCGGGAGATCTACCAAGCGGCGATTCCCGAGGCGGACTACCGAGAGCTGTACATCCACTGGTTCGAGCGCGCGACGGACCTCTCGGTGACCATCGAGGTGGAGGACATGGAAATCGGCCTCGACGCAGCCGAGGTCCGGGCCAAGCAGATGATGAAGTACAAGCTCGCCCGCACCGGCGATTGGCGTGACTACGATCAGCAGTTGAGAATGTTCTTCACCCGCACGGAACAAGGCTGGCGCCTCGAGCGGGTCGAGCGTTGAGCGCTACTCCACAGGCCTGAGCACGAACTCCAGGCCGACCGTCGCAATCACGTCGTTCTGCAGCATGGAATCGAACTCGTCGTCACGGCGCGTCGGCGCGAACGACGAGATGTAATCGCGTACGTCGAACCGTAGCCGGGTCGCACGGCCCAATCCAAAACGAAAGCCGATTCCCAGACTTCCCGCAACGTCCGTCGTACCCTGGAAGATATCGAAGAACTCGCCGCTGCGACTCACCAGACCGCCGCCGCCCGACACGTAGATGCTCAGTGGGCTGAACGGCGCTTGATAAAAGACGTACAGCACGTTCACCGACCCGACGAGCACCGACGCCCTGTTGTCCAGACCCAGATCGACTATCGCCGACGGCAGGTCGACGTTTGAGAACGCGTAACCCACCTCCGCGTCGATGGCGAACCGCGACATCCACACCGTTACGCGCCCACCGACCGCCGGAGCCGGGTCCTGGCTCACATTCGCCACGATCTGCCCGGCCAATCGGAGCTCTTCGAACAGCTCGCCTACCGGGAGAAAGCCGCCAGCGAACGTGGAGAGACCGACCTGCACCTGGCCGTGCACCGGTGCGGCGAGCGAGGCGAGCAGAGCGGCGGTGAGGTTGAGCCGGCGGAACATTAGATTCCTCCCCGGCGCCGGGACGGGGAGCGTAAGTCGACGTGTCCCAACACCTTGGGCAGCGGGGCAACTGGGTGGCCTGTGCTTTTTGAGGCAGGGGACCCCAATTGTAGCCTGTCTCCCGCAAATCCGCAATCCATCGTACGGAAGAGGCCCTCGGGTCGCTGGCACATCTAGCGCTGTCCGTAGAGGTCGGCGCGCCGGTCGCGCAGAAACGGTACGTGTCGCCGCGTCTCTTCTATCGCGCCGAAGTCGATCTCGGTGACCAGAAGCTCGTCTTCATCCGACGCCGCCTTGGCGATGATCATGCCGTTGGGGCCGGCGACGAAGCTTTCGCCGAAGAACTGTAACTCGCCGTCGAGCCCGGCGCGGTTCGTCACCGCGATGAAGATCTGGTTCGCTACGGCGGCCGCCTGGATCTCGATCTCCCAGACGTCGCGAAATGCTTGTTCCGACGTCGCTGTCGCTGTGGGTACGACGACGAGCTCGGCGCCGCCGAGCGCCAGGGCCCGGAAGTGCTCGGGGTAATGCCGGTCGTAACAGATCGCCACGCCCAGGCGACCCGCTTTGGTCTCGTACACCGGCCAGCCGCCGTCGCCCGGCCAGTAGTAGAACTTCTCGTTGTAGCCCGGTTCCTCGGCGATATGGTGCATGCGGCTGACGCCGAGCAGCGTCCCGTCGGCGTCGATTACCGGTGAAGTGTCATAATAGCGTCCCGGCGCCGCCCGCTCGAACACGTTGATGACGGTGACGATGCCATGCTTTGCCGCCGCGGCTTGGAAGCGCTCGGTCGTTGGCCCGGGGATCGGCTCACCCAGGTCGAAGAAGCCCGCATCGGCGCGTACTTGCGGAAAGAAAAAGTCGAATGCCAGCTCGGGGAAGACGATCAGATCGGCTCCATCGCTTGCCGCCCGCGCCACCCATTCCAGCGCCTTGCCCACACTCTTCTCCCGATCACCTTCATGACGGAACTGCGCGCACACTACCTTCATCTCGGACCTCCGTTCCCGTTCCTGTGACGTCGGAAGAATGGGAGTTGGAGAACGGACGAACAAGGGACGGCGGTTGGGATTCAGGGAATGAGGCAGCTAGGAACCGAGAGTCCGTGGAATCCGTGGAGTCCGTGGGATCGGGAAATGGGGAGTCTGTAGAACTTGCCTGCCTCTAACATCGCTTCTTTACCTCCCCACCTCCCCTGTTGCAATGCTCCCCGGATCGAGATTCGAGAATTCCCAACGACTGCCATCTTGACACTTGAACGTTCCCTATCAGAATAGAAGGTTAAGACGGTACGGGCGCCCCGGGTCGTATCCGTGGCGCCCCGAGTTTTTACCCCAGATCCGGTGAGTCAAAGTGAGCGCGGGAAAGTTGAAGTTGGTGCTCCAGGACGGCTCCGAGGTAGAGGTCGAGCCCGGTATCTCGGCCCGCGAGCTGGCGGAGCAGGTCGACGGTGACCTCGCGGTGAAAGCGATCGCGGCGAAGTTGGACGACGAGATCATAGATCTCGGTCGGCCGATCACGCGGTCCGCAAGAGTCCGCTTCCTATTCGAGGACGATGGCGACGAGGATTCGCTCCACGTCCTCCGCCACTCGGCGGCCCACGTCCTCGCCACGGCGGTGCGCAGCCTGTGGCCGAACGCGGGTATCGGCTTCGGTCCGCCGATCGCCGAGGGCTTCTACTACGACTTCGACGTCGAGCAGCCCTTCACCCCGGAAGACCTCGAGAGGATCGAGGCGCGTATGGCGGAGGTCGTCGCCGCCGATCATGCCTTCGAGCGCCGTGAGGTCGAGCGTGGCGAAGCGCGGGAGCTTTTCTCCGACGATCCCTACAAGCTCGAGCGACTGGAGGAGATCGAGCAGGTCGATGTCATCTCGGTCTACAGCGACGGCGAGTTCGTCGACCTCTGCCGTGGCCCGCATCTGCCGTCCACCGGCCGGGTCAAGAACTACAAGATCTTGCACGCGGCGGGCGCCTATTGGCGCGGCGATGAGCGACGACCAATGCTGCAGAGAATCTACGGGACCAGCTTCTTCGAGGAATCACACCTCGAAGAGCACCTGCGGCGGCTCGAAGAGGCCCGTAGACGTGATCACCGGCTGCTCGGTAAGGAGCTCGACCTATTCAGCGTCCAGGAGGACGTGGGACCAGGGCTGATCCACTGGCATCCCAAGGGCGCGATGATCCAGTTCGTGCTGCGACGATTCCTGGAGGACGAACTGCTGCGCCGTGGGTACGATTTCGTCTACACACCTCACATCTCGAGAGAGGCGCTCTTCCGGCGATCCGGTCACCTCCAGGCCTACTCGGAGGTGATGTTCCCCTCGATGGCGATGGACGGTGAGAAGGAGAACTATCGGGTCAGGCCGATGAACTGCCCCGGCCACATGGAGATCTATGCCTCGCGGCAGCGCAGCTACCGTGATCTGCCGGTCCGCTACGCCGAGATCGCCAGCGACTACCGCAACGAGAAGTCGGGCACGCTGCACGGCATGCTCCGCGTCCGCGGGCTGACAATGGACGATGCCCATATCTTCTGTCGGCCGGACCAGGTCGAGAACGAGATCTACAGCATGCTCGACCTCATCGACTACATCTACGGGACCTTCGGGTTCCGCTACCGCCTCGACTTCTCCACACGACCGGCGAAACGCATCGGCAGCGACCTGGTATGGGACGAGGCGGAAGACGCGTTACGCAGCGCGATCGAGCGACGCCAACTGACCTACGCGGTCGATGCGGGCGGTGGCGCTTTCTATGGTCCGAAAGTCGATGTGAAGTTCCTCGACGCCATCGGCCGCGAGTGGCAGGGCTCGACGATCCAGCTCGATTTCGTACTGCCAGAGAAGTTCGACCTCAACTATGTGGGGTCCGACAACCAGAAGCACCGGCCGGCGATGATCCACCGGGCGATCTACGGTACGTTGGAGCGCTTCGTGGGTGGCTTGATCGAGCACTTCGCCGGCGCCTTCCCCGTTTGGATCGCACCGGTGCAGGTCCGGGTCATCCCGGTGTCGGACGAGCTGACCAAGGCGGCCGGCGAGCTACAGCAGGCGCTCCTCGCTGCGGGGCTGCGCGCCGAGCTCGATACCCGCTCCGAGACCCTCTCCTACCGCATCCGCGACGGCGAGTTGCAGAAGGTCCCGTACCTGGCGGTGGTCGGCAAGCGCGAGGCCGATGGCGGTACGGTCGCCGTCCGCAGGCGGGGGGCGGACAAGAAGCAAGTCGTCATGCCCGTGGCCGAGTTCATCGAACAGGTTGCCGAGGAAGACCGCACCCGCGCCCTCACGTAGGTCGCAAGCCCTCGTGGGAGGCGCTGGGGGTTTACGAGCGAAACTCGTGAGCGGCCCCGAAGGTGCTTGGGCCCCCGCCGGTGCACGCGAGCGGTGAAGCGAGAGGGCCCCCGAGCCGATCCACGAGGGCGAAGCGAGGCTCTCTGTTGTCCGCCTCCCACGACGGCGAGGGGCGTTGACAATCGACGCCGTTTCGGCAAGTTTCCCCGCACAATGAGTGAAGTGGCGGTCTGATGGACAACCGCCCACCTTTCGGCCCGCACCCTCGCGTGTGGTGCCGCCGGGTCCGAGCGGGATACGCCTGAGGGCGACCGGTTGCGCCGGTCGTCGGGCAGTGGGCGTCGGCTCGGTCCATCCTTTTTCGTTGTACGGGCCCGGGGATTCCAGAAATAAGGGAGAACAATTATCGACAGAAACGAGCCCCGCGTGAACGACCAGATCCGGATCAGCCCGGTCAGACTGGTTGACGCTGAAGGCGAGCAGGTAGGGATCGTCTCGATAGAGGATGCGCGCTCCGCCGCGGCGGAGCGAGGCCTCGACCTGGTGGAGGTAGCGCCCACCGCCCGGCCGCCGGTGGTGCGGATCATGGACTACGGCAAGTACAAGTACGAGCAGGCGCGCAAGGCACGCGAGTCCAAGAAGAAGCAGCACCAGGTCAAAGTAAAGGAGATCAAGCTCAGGCCGAAGATCGAGGATCACGATCTCAACTTTAAAGCGGGGCACGCTCGCCGCTTTCTGAGCGAGGGGAACAAGGTCAAACTGACGATGCGGTTTCGGGGCCGCGAAATGAGCCACTCGGAGCTTGGTGCGGAGGTGCTGATGAACTTCGCCGAGGACCTCTCGGATGTGGGTCAGGTGGAGGAAGGCGCGAAGATGGAAGGCCGCAACATGACAATGGTTTTGGCGCCCAAGCGAGGCTGACGTCCGAGACCGCTACACGAAAGCTGACGAACAATATGGAGTCGAGATGCCCAAGATGAAGACACACCGGGGCGCTGCGAAGCGCTTCCGGATGACCGGCAGCGGCAAAATAAAGCGCCGCAAGGCCTACAAGAGCCACATTCTGGCCAAGAAGACGCGCAAGCGTAAGCGAGGCCTCCGTAAGCCGACGCTCGTTGCGGCGGTCGACGAGAAGCGCGTGAAGCGAATGCTCGGCTGGTGAACTGCGTGACGCCCGCCGGGCGCCGCGCAATTCACGGCCTCAGAAAGGAGTTACATAGATGCCTCGGGTCACGAATCGGGTCGCACGACACAAGAAGAAGAAGAAGATACGCCGGCAGGCGAAGGGCTACCGCGGCGGCCGCTCCAAGCTCTATCGCACGGCTAGGAACGCTGTGGAGCGGTCGTGGAGCTACAGCTACCGTGACCGGCGCAATCGCAAGCGCGACTTCCGCCGGCTGTGGATCACCCGGATAAACGCCGCCGCGCGCCAGCACGATATCACCTACTCGCACTTCATGAACGGACTGCGCAGCGCTGGCGTCGAGCTCAACCGCAAGACGCTGGCCGATATCGCCGTCCGCGATCCCAACGTCTTCGGAGGCCTGGTCGCGGTTGCCAAAGAAGCACTCGCCGATTAGCGGCGTGGCGTCGATGGAAGATTTCCTCTCCAGCCTGCGCGAACTCGAGGAAAGTGGATCGGCAGCGATACGTGCCGCGTCATCGCCCGATGAGCTGGAGCAGGTGCGCGTCGAGTTCCTCGGCCGCAAGGCACGCTTGACCCGATTGCTGCGCGGCGTCAGGGACCTGCCTCAGGAGCAGCGGCCGCGGGCCGGCGCCGAAGCAAACCGCGTCAAGGGCCACCTGGTCGAGCTGTTCGATCAGCGGACCGCCGACCTGGCGGAGGGCCCGGCGGAAGCGGCGCCCCAGGTCGATCTCACACTGCCGGGGCGCGGACGCTGGCGCGGTGCTCGTCATCCGTGCACGCTGGTAACCGACGAGATCTGCGACATTTTCAAGGAGCTGGGTTTCGTGCGTGCCCGCGGGCCCGAGGCGGAGAGCACCTGGTACAACTTCACGGCGCTCAACACGCCGCTCGATCATCCGGCAGCCGACGAGCAGGATACCTTCTACCTCGCTGACGACATCGTGCTGCGCACCCACACATCGCCGGTCCAGGCGCGGGTAATGCAGGAGTGGCAGCCGCCGGTGAGGATCGTGGTTCCGGGCCTCGTGTATCGCCGTGACCCGTTCGACGCATCGCACGCGCCGGCGTTCGAGCAGATCGAGGGGCTCGCAGTCGACGAGGGCATCAGCTTCGTCGACTTCAAGGCCAGCATCAGCTATTTCGTCCACAGGTTCTTCGGTGAGGATGCCGCCACACGCTTCCGGCCCTCCTTCTTCCCCTTCACCGAGCCGTCGGCGGAGGTCGATGTCTCTTGCCTGCTGTGTCATGGTGAAGGTTGTTCCGCCTGCAAGGGTACAGGCTGGATCGAGATCATGGGTGCCGGTATGGTTGACCCTGCGGTCTTCGACAACGTCGGTTACGATTCTGAACGCTTTACAGGTTTCGCTTTCGGGATGGGCGTCGGCCGGATCGCCATGCTGCGCTATCGCATCCCGGACATCCGACTGCTCTACGAGAGCGACGTGCGCTTCCTCCAACAGTTCGAGCGCGCCTGAGCCATAGACACCGCACTCTTGGCCCGCTGAGCGATGAACGTTTCCTACCGCTGGCTGAAAGAGCTGGCGCCGACTATCAAGGACTCGGCGCCGCAGCTCGCCGAACGGCTGACCTACACGGCCGTTCCGGTGGACGATGTCGTCTGGCTCGGCCAAGAACTTGGCGGGCTGGTCGTCGGCAAGGTCCTGAGTATCAGCAAGCACCCCAACGCCGACAAGCTGGTCGTCTGCCAGGTCGATGTCGGCCGCGACCAGCCGGTCCAGGTCGTCACCGGCGCGCCGGTCGTCCTAGAGGGTGCCTTCTACCCCTACGTCGGCGCCGGACAGACGCTGCCCGGTGGCGTGCTGATCAAGAAGAGGAAAATGCGCGGTGAGCCGAGCGAGGGAATGCTCTGCTCCGAGCGTGAGCTCGGCGTCGGCCGCGACTCCGCCGGCATCATGCAGCTACACGGCGAGTTCGGAGCGGGCCAGTCGCTACTCGAGGCGCTGGAGCTCGACGACCATCGGCTCGACGTCGACGTGACGCCCAACCGGCCGGACCTCCTCGGCCACTGGGGTGTCGCACGCGAGCTGGCGCCAGGTGGGCAGGCGGACCTGCGTCTACCCGACTTCCCCGACCACGTGCGCTGCTCGAGCTCGACTGCCGAGACGGAAACCGAGGGCGTCAGCGCGGGCGTCACCGTGCGGATCGAGGATCCGGAAGGCTGTCCCCGTTACATGGGCGCGGTCATCCGCGGTGTCACCATCGGCCCGTCGCCCGAGTGGCTCGCGAACCGGCTGCGCGCTATCGGCCAGCAGCCGATCAACAACGTTGTCGACGCTACCAACTACGTGCTGCACGAGTTGAACCAGCCGTTACACGCCTTCGACCTCGCCACGCTGTCCGGGCCGGCCGTCGTGATCCGCAGGGCGCGAAAAGGCGAGCGGCTCCGCACGCTGGACGGCAAGGATCGCCTGCTCGATCCGGAGCTGCTGGTGATCGCCGATGCCGAGGTGCCGACTGCGATGGCGGGTCTGATGGGCGGTGAGGCCACCGAGGTGACCGAGAATACGCGGGACTTGTTCCTCGAGTGCGCCTACTTCGATCCCAAGCGCGTCAGGCGCGCCGCCAAGGGGCTGGCCCTCGACACCGATGCGTCGTTCCGCTTCCAGCGCGGCATCGACCCGGACGGCCTACCGCGCGCCATTCATCGTCTGATCGAGCTCATCCTCACCCTGGCTGGCGGGTCCGTGGATGGCGACATCATCGATGTGAACCCGAGACCGCCTGTGCGGGGCACCGTACCGCTGAGGCCGGCGCGGGTTGGGCATCTGCTAGGCGTCGAGCTGGATTCGGGAACGATAAGGGAATGCCTCGAGCCGATCGGCTTCCGGGTGCGGAAAGGCGGCCGGGAGAGTCTCGAGGTCGAGGTCCCTACCTGGCGTCCGGACATCGAGCGAGAGGTCGACCTGATCGAGGAGGTGGCCCGGCGGCACGGCTACGACAAGTTCCCCGGGGAGATGAGGACCTTCCGACCGACGACAGTCCGCGAGGACGACTACGTCGCATCCTTCCGCCGGCTGCGCGAGGCGATGGTCGGCCTCGGCTTCCTGGAAGCGAAAACAACGCCGTTCGCTCCTGAGGGCGAAGGCGAAGTGCGGCTGCTGAACCCCCTCTCGGAGCGCGAAGATCACCTGCGAGCCGATCTGCTCACCGGCCTCACCCACCGCGTCGAGCATAACCTCGCTCGCGGCCAACGAGACATCCGACTCTTCGAGTTGGGCACCGCCTTCGGCGCTGTCGGAGGACCCGTGCCGACAGAAAGCACCAGGATCGCCGCCATCTGGACGGGCTGGCGGACACCGCCTCACTGGTCGGCCGAGGCCGCTGAGTGGGATGTCTGGGATCTCAAGTGGATACTTGGCACGATCGCCTCACTGGCGACGCCCGGTGCAACTGTTCGACCCCTTGACCACTCCGACCGTTCGGCGACTCTGGAGGAGCCCCTCGCCGTCGTCGCACCCGACGGAGCCACGCTGGGCCGGGCCGGTCGCCTGCCGGCCGCGGGCCTCGACGCACCACCCTGGGCCGGTCCCGTCTGGGCGCTGGAGGTCGAGGTACTATCCGGCCGGCCCGCTGTCATCGTCTACCAGCCGCTGCCCGTCCACCCCGCTGTGGAGCGCGACCTGGCTCTGGTGGTGGACGAGCGTATGGCGACCGCCGAAGTCGACGCAGTGATCCGCGAGGCGGGGCCGGCGACCCTCGAGCGCCTGTCGGTATTCGACGTGTACGAGGGGGAGAACTTGCCTGAGGGAAGGCGCTCGGTGGCGTGGCGCTTGAGATTCCGGGCGGCGGATCGTACCCTAACTGACGAAGAGGTCGATACAGCTCTCAGTAAGATCACCTCCGCTCTGCAGGAGAAGCTCAATGTCGCAGTCCGAGGAGCGTAAGCAGGCTATCGAGTTCCCCCAGTTTGACGCCCTCGAAGGCGCGGTGCGCCGCGCCTTGCGTCAGCTCGAGGTCTGGCGCGAGCGCGCGACCGCCTCGGAAGCCGAGCGCCGGCGCCTTCAGGAGCTGCTCGACAAACTAGGCAAAGTCGGCGAACTCGACGCGTCTGACGCGGCCGGCGAGCTGGGGCGCCTGCGTGCCGAGAACGAAGAGCTCCGCAGGCAACTGGAAGACGGCCTCCGTCAGGCCGAAAAACTGGCCCGTGAGGTCGAGTTCCTGGAGGATGCCCGATGAGCAACCAGGGGAGCCGGAGCAGGGAGATGGTCGACGTCCAGATCCTCGGCGAAACCTACACCATCAAGTCGGAGACCAGCCCCGAGTACACCCAGCGGGTGGCCCAACATGTGGATCGCACCGCCAAAGAGATCCGCGAGGAGAGCGGGGTGGTCGACCAGAAGAAGGTTGCCATTCTGACCGCGCTCGCCGTTACCGATCAGCTGTTCCGCATGCGGGAAGGCGTGGAGGTGGTCAAGGGTCTGGCGGAAAAACGGGCCGAGCGCTTGCAGGCCGAGGTGCTCGCGGTCGTCGAGCAGGCCTCGGGCGACTAAACTTGCCAAACCCTTGCGGAACGGTCTATTATTCCGGTTGGCCCTGTGGCAGACTGGGAAATGGTAATTTCGCTCGGAAAGCGGCTTTTGCATAGTTATTGGATCGGTTCGACGCCCTATGTCATCTCTTTGCCAGGTCGTGGACCTGGAGTGAGGATGTGTAGAGCCGTCGGGAGGTAGTTCGACCTCATCGATGCCGGCGAAACGCCGGCCGCAAAGCTCTTTCGGGCACGTAAGCTGTAGCAGATGCTTCCAGCGGCAGGGTCCAGACCTGCCGCTTTTTTGTGTTCGGGGGGGATCTCTCGAACGGGATATAGGAGAGACGTCGTGGATTGGATCGTAGCCCTAATCGCCGTGGCGGCCGGAGGGATCATTGGCGCTGCCGTCACGCTGCTCCTCGTGCGGCGATTCGAGCTCGGGCGGATCAAACAGCAGCGACTGAAAGCTGAGGCGGAGGCGGCAAAGATCCTCGAGGACGCCATCGCCACCGCTGAGAATACGAAACGAAGCGCCGAGCTGGCCGGCAAGGAGGAAATCCTCCGAGCCAAGGAGGGCTTGGAAAAAGAGCTGGCCAAGCGACGCGGTGAGATCGAGCGGCTGGAGCGTCGCCTCGAGGACCGGGAGAGCATGCTCGACCGCAAGTACTCGTTGCTCGATCAGAAGCACGAGCAGCTCGATCAACGTGCCAGCGAGCTCGACCAGCAGGAACAAGTCGTCGCGGAAAAGAATGCGCGCTACGACGAGCTGGTAGCCGATCAGCATCGACGGCTCGAGCGCATGGCCAGCATGTCGGCGGACGACGCGAAGCGCGAGCTGATGCGGATGATCGAGGAAGAGGCGCGGGCCGAGGCGGCGAAGTCTGTTCGGCTGATCAGAGAGGAAGCGACGCGCAGCGCCGAGCGCGAGGCTCGAAACATCGTCTCGATGGCGGTCGAGAAGATCGCTGCCGATCATGCTGCCGAGGCAACCGTCTCGGTGGTCCCGCTTCCCAATGACGAGATGAAGGGCAGGATCATCGGGCGCGAGGGTCGCAACATCCGCGCCTTCGAGAATTTGACCGGCGTCGATGTTATTGTGGACGACACGCCGGAAGCCGTTATCCTCTCGGCCTTCGACCCGGTGCGCCGCGAGATCGCACGCATCGCGATGGACAAACTCGTGGCCGACGGCCGCATCCATCCGGGCCGCATCGAGGAAGTCATCGATAAGGCGAAGAAGGAGGTCGAGCAGAGTATGCAGGAGGCGGCGGAAGAGGCGTGCTACGAACTCGGTATCCACGGCCTCCACCACCAGATCATGGAAACACTCGGTCGCATGAAGTATCGGACTTCCTACGGCCAGAACCAGCTACAGCATTCGAAGGAAGTCGCTCGCCTCACCGGCAACATGGCAGCAGAGCTCGGTCTCGACGCGCAGATAGCCAAGCGCATGGGCTTGCTGCATGATATCGGCAAGGGCATGACTCACGAGCATGAGGGCACGCACGTAGAACTGGGCTACGAGCTCTGTAAGCGATGCGGTGAACCGGACCAGGTGCTCAACGCCATCTGCGCTCATCACGGCGAAGAGCCGGCACGCTACCCCGAGACTTTCCTGCTCACAGCCGCCGACGCGATCTCCGGAGCACGCCCCGGCGCGCGTCGCGAGTCGTTCGAGGCCTACGTGAAACGTCTCGAGAAGCTAGAAGAGATCGCCACCTCATACGACGGTGTGGCCAAGTGCTTCGCCATCCAGGCAGGACGCGAGGTCCGCATCATGGTCACGCCCGAGTCCGTGTCCGACGACGATATGACGGTGCTCAGCGAGAAGACGGCTAGGCGAATCGAGCAAGAACTGCAGTACCCCGGACAGATCAAGGTCGTCGTCGTTCGGGAAACACGCGCCGTGGACTTCGCCCGTTAGGACGGCCGGCGAAGACGGTTGCCTGGCGGTCGAGCCTGGCACGGCACGACCCGGCCCCTGTATATGAGAATCCTCTTCGTCGCCGACTTGGTGGGCAAACCGGGGCGCCGGGTCGCCCGAGCGCTGCTTCCGCGCCTGCGCGAGGAGAAGGCGGCCGATATCGTAGTTGCCAACGGCGAGAACCTGGCGGCCGGCTTCGGCGTGACCGAGCCGACCGTGTCGGATCTCCTCGATATGGGCGTCGATGTCATCACTTCCGGCAACCACATCTGGGATCGCCGTGAAGGTCTGGCGCTGCTCGAGTCCGAGCCGCGCCTCTTGAGGCCGGCCAACTATCCACCCGGCAACCCGGGCAGCGGGGCGCATGTGGTCGAGAGCGCGGCCGGGAAAGTCGCGGTCCTGAACTTGCAAGGCCGTGTCTTCATGCCAGTCCTCGACGATCCTCTTCGGGTAGGCCGGGCGCTCGTCGACGAGCTTCGTGGCGATACGAATATCATCGTAGTCGACTTCCACGCCGAAGCGACCGCCGAAAAACAGGCGTTCGCTCGCTACATGGACGGGCTGGTCAGCGCGGTCGTCGGAACACACACGCATGTGCCGACCGCCGATGCCCGCATCCTGCCCGGTGGCACGGCGTACATCACCGATCTCGGTATGACCGGTTCCCATAGCGGCGTGATCGGTTACCGGGCCGAACAGGCGATCCAGAGGGCGGCCTTGGGACGGCGAATCCGTCTGGAGCCGGCCGACGGCGAGTTGCGATTGCAGGGAGCTGTGGTCGATGTCGACACGGCTTCCGGGCACGCGAAGAGGATTGAACGTATCGATCTGATCTATGAAGAGGAGTGACTAGGGTGGCAGAGGTAATCGATGGTAAACGGATAGCGGCGGAGATTCGCGGCGAAGTCAAGCTGGCAGTCGATGAGCTGGCAACTAAGGGGATCGTGCCCGGGCTCTCGGTGGTACTGGTCGGCGAGAACCCGGCCAGCGGCGTCTATGTGCGGATGAAGGCAAAGGCGTGTGCCGAAACGGGTATCAAGTCGGAAGTGATCAAGATGTCCGAGGAGACGACGCAGGACGAGCTCGAGGCCGTAATTGACAAGCTTAACGCCGACGAATCCGTCCACGGTATCCTCGTCCAGCTGCCGCTGCCGTCGCAGATCGAGGAGCAGGACATCATCTTCCGGATCGCACCCCAGAAAGACGTCGACGGATTTCACCCGGTTAGCGTGGGTCGGATGATGATCGGCGACCCAACAGCGTTTCGGCCCGCTACCCCGGCCGGAGTCGTCGAGTTGCTCATGCGGAGCGGGAACGATCCGGCCGGGAAACGTGTGGCGATCGTTGGGCGGTCGAACATCGTTGGCAAGCCGCTGGCGGTGCTGCTCTCGCAGAAGATCAAGGGTGGTAACGCCACCGTAACACTCGCTCACAGCCGCACGCCTGATCTGCCGGCCGTTCTGCGCGAGGGCGACATTTTGGTGGCCGCGATCGGCGTGCCCGAGTTCGTCAAGGCGGAGTCCGTCAAGCCCGGAGCCGTCGTCATCGACGTCGGCGTGAACCGAGTCGACGACGCCAGTGCCGAGAAGGGCTACAGGCTGGTGGGTGACGTGGCCTACGATGAAGTCGCTGAGATCGCCAGCGCGATCACACCGGTGCCGGGGGGCGTCGGCCCGATGACGATCGCCATGCTGCTCACCAACTGCATACAGGCGGCGCGGGAGATCACCGACGTTTCGTGAACCACGACCTGTTCTTCCAGGCGGCGAACACAGGAGCACTCGGTCGCGATCGGGTTCCAGAAGTCTGGAGCGTTAGCCAGGTCAACGCGCTGGCGCGCAGGCTGCTCGAAGGGTCGCTGCCGCTCATTCGGGTGGCCGGTGAGGTGTCCGGGTTCAAACGGTATGCCGCCGGCCACTGCTTCTTTACCCTAAAAGACAAAGGGGCCCAGCTGAGCTGCGTCATGTGGCGCGAGGCGGCGCGTGCGTTGCCCGCCGAGCCGCCGGAAGGGATGGCGGTCCACGCTCTCGGGTACCTGTCTATCTATGAGCGTGCCGGCCGCTTCCAGTTCATCGTTCGCGAGCTGAGCGCCAAAGGCGAGGGCTTGTGGCGGATCGCCTTCGAACGCCTGCGCGCCAAGTTCGAGGCCGAGGGCTTGCTCGACCCGGCCCGCAAGCGGCCAATCCCCAGCCATCCGGTCTGCCTGGCCGTGATCACGTCGCTGGAAGGTGCGGCGATCCGCGATATCCTCTCGATCGTCCGTCGCCGCGCACCCTGGACAGATGTACTGGTCTACCCGGCCCGCGTGCAGGGCGATGAAGCGCCGGGCTCCCTGATCGAGGCGCTGCGCCAAGCCGCGCGTCCGGCCCATGCCGACGTCCTCATAGTGGGACGCGGCGGCGGCTCGCTGGAGGACCTGCGGGCGTTCAACGATGAGCGACTTGTGCGGGCGATTGCCGCGTCGCCCGTACCCGTCATCTCGGCCGTCGGCCACGAGACGGATGTAACGCTCGCCGACCTCGTGGCTGACGTCCGTGCCGCGACCCCGTCCGCCGCGGCCGCGATCGCAGTGCCCGACCGGACCCGTCTGCGCGCCGACCTCGTGCGGGCCGGCGAGGCTTTGGCGGCGTCTCTGCGGGGTAGTGTGGTGCGCGGCCGTCGGCGCGTCGTACGTCTCGAAGAACGCCTGCTCGAAACGGTGCGTGGAGGTATCGCGCGCCGCAAACTAGCGGTCGAGACGCTGCGCCGGCGCCTCCGGGCTCTGGGCCCGATGGAGGTCTTGCAGCGCGGTTACAGCTTGGCGCTGGACGGCGAAGGAAAGGTTCTACGGGGCGTGTCCGGCTTCCGGCCCGGATCCGAATTCACCCTGCGCCTCAAGGACGGCCGCGTCCACGCTCGAACCGAGTCCGTCAGCGAAGAGGGCTGAGATGTATGGCTGAAAAGTTTCGCCTCGGCAAGGCACTGAACCGGCTGGAGGAGATCGTCGAGAGTCTCGAGCAAGAGGAACTCGAGTTGGAAGACGCGCTCCGCCTCTTCGATGAAGGGATGGAGCTGATCCACGCAGCGGAACGCGAGCTCATCGAGTCGGAAGGTAGGGTCAAGCAAGTGCTGGTAGACAGGCGCGGACGGCAGCGGTTGGCGGACGTCGATGTGGATGCAGACACCGGGGAGGAGTAGTCGGTCGTCGGTTGTCAGTCGTCCGTCCCTACTGGCTACCGACCACCGACTACTGTAATACGGTGCACGACTTCGACACGTACCTCGAAGAGACACGAGAACAGGTCAACCACGCCCTGACCCAGGTGCTCGACGACTACCTGCGCGGCGTCGACACCTGGCTGACCGAGCCAATCCGCTACGCCTGCGAGGGTAGCGGCAAGCGGTTCCGCTCCCTCCTTTTCCTCGCCAGCTACGAGGTCGCCGGCCGCGCACGGGATGAGCGGGCAACAAGGTTGGCCACGGCGTTGGAGATCGTGCACGCCTACTCCCTAGTGCACGACGACCTCCCCTGCATGGATGACGATGACTGGCGGCGCGGCCGTCCCACGTGCCACCGCACGTTCGGCACCGAGCGCGCGACGATCGCCGCCGCCGCCATGGTCCCCCTGGCCAGCTGGGTCGTGGCCAAAGAGGCCCGGGCCATAGGGCTGTCTGCAGCGGAGAGCGCCGTGCTCGTGGCCGAGCTCTCGGATGCGGCGGGTCCCGGGGGCATGGTGGGCGGCCAGGTGCTCGACCTGATCAGCGAAGGACGGGCGGTGACCGGTGCCGAGCTGGTCGAGATCCACCGGCGCAAGACCGGCGCCTTGATCCGCGCCGCGGCGCGCTTGGGCGGCCGCGTCGGACGCCTGGGGTCGCCTACCCTGCAGGCTGTCACCGACTACGGTGAGCAGGTCGGCCTCGCCTTCCAGATCGCCGATGACGTCCTGGACGAGGAGGGCACCACGGCCTCCCTCGGAAAGGACGCCCATAGCGACCGCGAGCTGGGCAAGGCGACGTACCCGCGCACCTTCGGTATGGAGCGAGCGCGCGCCGAGGCCCGGCGCCTGGCCGACCAGGCGATCGCCGCACTTCGCCGGGCTGGTATCGAGAGCCCTGCGCTCGAGGGGCTGGCCATCCACGTCGTAGAACGCGAGAGTTAGGGAGGCGGGGGCGAGGGCGGGGGCGCCGGGCAGGGGGCCGGGCGGCGACGGCGGGAGTCGGTCCCTGCCTATGTTGACGTCGCGTTGACCCCTGGGCTCAACGTTATTAGCAGCAGCGAGGTGTGAGCTGGTGAAACGGATCGGCGTAGTCGGTAACCCCAGCTACAGAAACGTGACCGAGGCGTTGGATCGCCTCGCGGAGGTCGCGCCGCGGCACGAGTTCGAGTTGTTCGTCGCTTCCGGGCTACGCGCCGGCCGCGAGGCGGGTGTGGGGGAACTGCCCGAGCTACCTGGGCAAATCGACCTCCTGGTCACGCTGGGCGGTGATGGCGCCCTGCTGAGCGGGGCCCGCTGGGCGGGGCCGGCCGGGACCCCCGTTCTGGGGGTCAACCTCGGGCGGCTCGGTTTCCTGACGGCGATCGGGCTCGATGAGCTCGAGGGATCGCTGAAGCGAATTGCAGCGGGCGACTTCGTTCTCGACACGCGGATGGGGCTCGAGGTGCGACAAGAGCACCAGCGGGACGCGGCCCAGCCCTTCTACGCACTCAACGACGCGGTCGTGCACCGTGGCGGTTTGGTCCGCGTCGTGCACCTCAAGGTGTGGGTGGACGAGGATGAGGTGGGCCTCTACAGGGGCGACGGAGTGATCGTGGCGACACCCACGGGGTCCACCGCCTACTCGCTGTCGGCCGGCGGTCCGATCGTGGACCCGCGACTCGACGCCATCGTCGTGACACCCATCTGCCCCCACACGCTGGCCGTACGTCCACTCGTGCTGCGCGCCAGCGCCCGGATCACGCTCGAGGTCGTCTCATCGCCCGAGGACCTCATCCTCACCATCGATGGACAGGTGGGATCGCAGCTCAAGCCCGGCGATCGAATCGTGGTCTGCAAGGCGCCGGAACCGGTGCGCCTCGTTCGCCTACCTGGACAGTCCTTCTTCTCGCTGCTTCGCCGTAAGCTCAAATGGGGCGACGTGTCCGAGGGGATGAGGACCGATCACTAGCCGTCTATTACCGTGCTGACCGAGCTGCGAATCAAGAACTACGCGGTCATCGAAGACCTAGCCCTTACCTTCGACCCGGGGCTCGTTGTACTCACCGGTGAGACCGGCGCCGGCAAGTCGATCATCGTCGGTGCGCTCTCCCTCGTGCTCGGCGAACGTGCCGCCACCGACGTAATACGAAGCGGCGAGCAACGGGCGGTTATCGAGGCGGTCTTCGATATCGGCGAGCGCGACGACCTGTTGCAGCGTTGCGATGAAGCTGGCATCGAGGCGAGCGATGGCTGGCTCGTCCTCAAGCGCGAGGTGAATGCCAGCGGGCGCAGCCGCGCCTGGGTCAACGGCTCACCGGCGACGGCCTCACTCACCGGTGACTTCGGAGGTGCACTCGTAGATCTGCACGGCCAGCACGAGCACCAGACGCTCCTGCACTCGGGACCCCAGCGAGAGATCCTCGATGCGTTCGGTGGTTCGCTGGAGCTGGCGAGCGAGTTGAATGACTGCTGGTCGCAGCTCAGCGAAGTGCGTCGCAAACGTGCCGAACTCGAGGAGCGGCGAGCGAGAACGGAGGAACGCGCAGAGCTGTTGCGCCACCAGGCCGAGGAGGTCG
The DNA here is from genome assembly GCA_050053635.1 of Gemmatimonadales bacterium. Lineage (GTDB taxonomy): Bacteria > Gemmatimonadota > Gemmatimonadetes > Palauibacterales > KS3-K002. Next base: position 2,653 of record JASFTI010000011.1, on the reverse strand, counting down.
AGAGCGCCGAACTGAGCGACCCCGAGGAGGACCTCCAGCTGGCTGATGAGGAGCGTCGTCTGGCGCACGCCGAGGAACTTATCGAGCGAGCGACAGCGCTCTCCGATGCCGTCTATTCGGGCGACGGCTCGGTCTACGATCGACTGGGGGCTCTGCGTCGCGAGCTCGCCGCTTTGGCCAAAGTCGATCCCGGCGCCGAGGCTCGCTTCGGCGAGCTGTTCGACACGGCCTACTACACGGTTCAGGAGCTGGGCGAACGGCTGGGCGCTTACAAGGACTCGATCGATCTCAGCCCCGATGCGCTGGAGCGCATCCGCGGGCGGATCGACATGCTGTACCGTCTGAAGACGAAGTACGGCCCGACGTTGGAGGGTGTGATGGCCGCGGGTACCCGTGCCCGCCAGGAGCTGGACGGTCTCGACCTGGCCGAGTTCGAGCTGGAAGAGCTGGCGCGTGAAGAGGAGACACGCGCCGCGCAGCTCGAGAAGCTCGCCGCGAAGTTGAGCGAGTCCCGGGCGAAGGCGGCGAAGGCTCTAAGCGCCGAGGTCGGCGGCCTGCTTCCCGAGCTCGGGATGCCGGATGGGCGGTTCGAGGTGGCGCTCAGTCGGCGCCCAGTGATAGGCTCGAGCGGTGCCGAAGATGTGGAGTTCCGGGTCACGCTCAACAAGGGCTTCGAGCCGCGCTCGCTGTCGAAGGTTGCCTCGGGCGGCGAGCTGAGTCGAGTGATGCTGGCGCTGAAGACCATTCTGGCGCGGCTCGACCGCACCCCCACACTCATATTCGACGAGATCGACGCCGGGATCGGCGGGATCGTAGGCGGTAAGGTAGCGGAACGTCTCAAGACGGTGGCCGGCGACCACCAGGTATTCGTCATCACCCACCTGCCGCAGATCGCTGCGCTCGCCGATCACCACTTGCTCGTCACGAAGGAATCGAAAGGCAAGAAATCGGCGACCCGGGTGAGCGAGCTTCAGGGCGACGACCGGGTCCGGGATCTCGCGCGTATGCTGGGCGGCGACCCGGAACGCGAAGCGTCGCTCGAGCATGCCCGCGCTCTACTACAGCCTTCCAGCTGATCGGCTGCCTACCCTTACGGTGTCTTTCTTCCCAGCAGCAGCCGATAGAGGCGGACCGATACCTCCCAGATGTTGTTCTTCGGAGTGAAGCCGTCCTCTGCTTCGGATGTGTTGAGGTAGCGGAGCTCGACCTCCACCGGTATGCCGTCGCGCCGGTCGCCCGACCACTCGGTGGCCGAGAAGCGGGCGGCGAAGCCGAGGGATCGCGCCGTGTACTCTGTCCTTTCCTGCAGGTCGGCGGGAACGAACGCCGCACCCCCCGGCACTGGGTCCAGGGGCCGCACCAAGTCGGGGGTGCGATGAACCCGCAGATAGATGAAACTGAAAGTGATGTTGCGCGTGAAGTTGATCCGGGGCACGGCGGCCAGCGTTAGCACATCGCCGGGGTCCCAATTCACCAGCGCCGTATAAGCACCCGGCTGGATCGGCAGCTCGCGCGACGTGACCAGCCGCTCCACCTCGCCCGCCATCTGGATGTTGTAGCCAGCGAAGAGCGACAGCCAGAACGTGCTGCACAAGCCGAGATCGAGCGTGCCCCGCAACTCCACGTCCGACTGCCCGTCCCCGGTACCGACGTCGAATAGGTGCTGGGCCTGCGGGGGTGTCCCCGTCGCGAACCGCCAAAGAGCGTCGAAACGCGCCCGCACCGAGAAGATTGGCCGCGACCCGTCCGAACGCCGCCGGAACGTGTTGAGCGGCTGCAGGCTGATTCCCGTCTCGATGTCCCCGAACTTTATTCCGCTCGAGCGGCCCTCCGGTACCTCGATCCCGAACTCGGGCCCGGAGGTGAGGGCCATCGCCGTCGCCTCGTCGATCGGCCCCGCCAGGGCCAGCGCTGGCAGAGTCACCTCGAACCCTTCGAAGCCGCTGCGCACCGTCTCGTAGAACCCGGCCAAAGCGCTGCCGTTCGGCCCCGCTTGCGTCGGGACGTACGACAGCTCGTTCAGCTCTAATAACCCCGCTTCGAACGCCTGCGCCTCCGCCAGCAGCGCCTGCGCTTCAGCCTGCACGTCCGGTGGCAGCGTGTCGGCAGCCACCATCGACTCGAGGGCCGAGATGCCGGCGCCCAGCCCCGCAAAGAAGGCGTCCGGGTTCCCGTCGAAGGCGCTCGCCCGAGGGCCCGTGTTGGTCACCAGTGTATCTATATGCTCGCCGCCGTACGACACTCCCTTTACCAGGGGGACGACGGCGAAGACCGCCAGCCATCGAGTCGGAGCGAAGCTGATGCTGATCGGGGCTCGCGTGCGCTCGAACAGAACGTCGTACTTCAACGGGCCGAGCGTGCTGCCCTCCGGGTCCGCCAGTCCCAGGGTGGGGAAGAGGTCGATAAGGGCGAGGTCTAGACTGTCCAGCGGCGCGACGATCTGCGGATCCAGGGTCGCGGTGAACATCTTGCTCAGTGGCTGGACGGCGCCATCGGGGGTGAAGCGCCGATCGACGGCGATGTTATGCCCCGCCAATCCAACCTGCAGCTCGCCGCGGCGGGGAAACTGAGCGTCGAACCACTGGGCGTCGAGTCGCGCCGGGACGAAGAGCGCCGCGGCCAGCGTCAGGCCACCGCAGATAACTCTTATTAC
>JASFTI010000010.1:0-26864 GCA_050053635.1 Gemmatimonadales bacterium | reverse complement strand
GGCGGAGACGGCGCCGGACTGGCGGGAAGGCTACTTCGTGTTACCGCGGCTGCCGGCGCTGGACGGCGGGGCCGCCGACGACGAGCCGTAGAGCGCGAGGCGACCCCGATGCCTGGATCGACGAGACCCGCTGTCCGCGAGCTGCAGGAAGCGCTGCGATCGCGACGTCTTCGGGTCGACGAGCTTCTGGGTTCGGTGCTCAAGGCCATCGCGCGCTCCGATGCGGCGAAGCCGCCGCTGGCTGCCTTCCTGTCGGTGGTGGCCAAGGAGGATCTGCTGACGCAGATAGCCGACCTGGACCGCGCTCTCGAGGTCGGCGATGACGTGGGCCCCCTCGCCGGAATCCCGATCGCGGTCAAAGACAACATCTGCACCGCGTCGCTGCCGACAAGTTGCGGATCGCGGATCTTGGAAGGCTATGTCGCGCCCTACGAGGCGACGGTAGTGCGCCGGCTCAGGGCGGCAGGAGCCCTGATCGTCGGTAAGACCAACCTGGACGAGTTTGCCATGGGCTCGTCCACCGAGAACAGCGGGTTCGGCCCGACGCGCAATCCCGTTGATCGCGAGCGGGTACCGGGCGGTAGCTCCGGCGGTTCGGCGGCGGCGGTGGCGGCGGGTCTCGTGCCACTGGCGCTCGGTTCCGATACCGGAGGCTCGGTGCGGCAGCCTGCGTCGTTTTGCGGCGTCGTCGGGCTGAAGCCCAGCTACGGCCGGGTCAGCCGCTACGGGCTAGTCGCCTTCGCGTCGAGCCTGGATCAGATAGGGCCCCTGGCTCGCAACGTCGAGGACGTCGCGATAATACTGAGCGTTATCGCCGGGGTTGATCGCTTCGACTCCACCTCGGCCGATCTTCCGGTGCCCGCTTTCCAAGATTCGCTCGGCGAGGGGCCCGAAGGTCTGGTCGTGGGCGTACCCAGCGAGTGCTTCCCGGACGATCTCGATCCAGGGGTTATGGCTGCCTGTCGCGCCGCGATCGAGCGGCTCGAGCGGGAGGGCGCGGAGGTCCGGGAGATCTCTCTCCCCCACACGGGCTACGCGGTGCCCGCCTACTACCTGGTGGCGAACGCGGAAGCGTCGAGCAACCTGGCGCGCTACGATGGGGTGCGCTACGGGTCGAGGGCGCCGGGAGCGGAGAGCACGCTTGCCGTGTACCGCAAGACACGTGGGCTGGGCTTCGGCCGCGAGGTCAAGCGGCGGATAGTGCTGGGCACTTACGGTCTCTCCGCCGGTTATTACGACGCGTACTACGGCACCGGTCAGCGAGTGCGTCGTCTGATCGCAGAGGACTTCGAGCGAGTCTTCGCCGACGGCGTGAATGTGATCTTCACGCCGACCGCTCCCACGGTGGCGTTTCGACTCGGCGAGCGGATCGCCGACCCGGTGCTGATGTACCTCTCGGACATTTTCACCGCTACGGCCAACCTGGCGCACTTGCCCGCCGTCTCCATCCCCGTCGGTCGCGCCGACGGCCTACCGGTAGGCGGCCAGCTGATCGCGCGACAGTTCGACGAGGCGAAGCTACTCAGCGCAGCTTACGCGCTGGAGCATGCGGTCGCGGACGCGAAGGCGAGGGAGGCGGGGTAGATGGCGGAAACGGCCGCACGGGCGCATGAAACGGTCATCGGACTGGAGATTCACATCCAGCTCGATACGCAGAGCAAGATGTTCTGCGGTTGCCCGGTCGAGTTCGGCGCATCGCCCAACACCAACGTATGCCCTGTGTGCCTCGGTCTGCCCGGCGCTCTTCCGGTCGTCAATCGGCAGGCGATCGAGCTCGCCGTCCGTGCGGCGCTGGCGCTGAACTGTCAATTGCACGGCAGCAGCGTCTTCGCGCGGAAAAACTACTTCTATCCCGACCTTCCCAAGGGCTATCAGATCAGCCAGTACGATCGGCCACTCGCTACCGATGGCTGGCTGGACTTCCGGGCGGAAGAGAGGAGCGGCCTGAGTCGCGTTCGCATTCGAAGGCTGCACATCGAAGAAGATTCCGGGAAGTCGCTGCACGATCGCTTTGCAGCCAAAACAGCGGTCGACCTGAATCGGGCGGGTGTCCCGCTGGTCGAGATCGTCACGGAGCCGGACCTCCGCTCGCCGGTAGATGCCCGAGCATTTCTGGGACAGCTCAAGCATGCGCTCGAGTATCTGGAGGTCAGCGACTGCAATATGGAGGAGGGTAGCCTGCGCGTCGATGCGAACGTGTCGGTCCGCCCGGCCGGCGACAGCGAGTTCATGACGAAGACGGAAGTGAAGAACATGAACTCGTTCAGCCAACTCGAGAAGGCGCTGGCGTACGAGGCGGCCCGGCAGCTGAGTATCCTGCGGTCTGGATATCAGGTCGAGCACCAGACGATGCTCTGGGACCCGGCGCTCAGCGAGACGCGGCCGATGCGCGGGAAGGAGGAAGTGCACGATTACCGCTACTTTCCGGAGCCCGACTTGCCGACGCTCGTTGTGCCCGAAGAGACGGTCGAGCGACTCGCCGCTGATCTACCGGAGATGCCGTGGCAGAAAGAGCAGCGGTTCGTCGATGACTATGGACTGCCGCGTTACGACGCCGAGGTTCTCAGCTCGTCCCGCGCCCTCGCCGACCTGTTCGAGGCCGTCGCGCGATCGGCGTCGGACGCGAAGGATGCTTCGAACTGGGTAATGGGCGAGGTCCTGGCGGCCGCCAACGATTCGGGTCTACCCGTCGAGCGGCTCGGCGTCGACCCGAAAGGTCTCGCCGAGGTCATAGACCTGGTAGCGGAGGGCAAACTGTCGCACAACCTGGGCAGGCAGGTGTTCCGCAGAATGATCGAGACCGGGAAGTCCGCCGCGCGGGTAATCGAGGAAGAGGATCTGCGGCTGGCGGGCGACGCTGAGCTCGAGGCGTGGGTCAGAGAGGCGATCGCTGGGAACCCCGCCGAGGTCGAGCGCTACCGCGGTGGTGAGGAGAAGCTGCTCGCGTTTTTCATCGGGCAGGTTATGCAGAAATCCCGGGGCAAGGCAGATCCCGCCCGGGCACGGCAGGCGCTACTGGAGCACTTGGGAGAGAGTTAGCCCTGCAGGTACGCCTTCTTCCTGATCCTGCCGACGCCGTTCTTCGCCCGTCTCATCAGGTCGCTCTGCTTGGGCCTCATCAAGATCGCTTTCAGGTGGACGAGGTCGATCCACATTCCTTCCGCCGCTAGTCGCTTCCCCCACCACCCGGGAAGCTCGTCCGGCAGGGCGAACCATTCATCTGCCAGGTCGGCAAGCTCGTCTTGGCGGCTCGCTTTGCGGCCACCATGCGTACGGTTCAGCATCTTCGCTTTGCTTAGGGCGCGCTCGCCGGTCGGATCGAGAACCGCGGCTACTGAATCTCTGCGGTTGATCAGGTAGTCGGCTGCGAAGTCGAAGGTGTATCGCAGCCATATTACGACCTCTCGGTCGTCGATGTCCCAACGAGAGTAATCGAGCACGCGATCGAACATCGCACGCCAGCCGTCGTAGTCGGCCAGCCTGATCATTCCTCTGAATATCCTGCGATTCGTCTGGAAGCTGAACACGGTGCGATCCAACACGCGGTCCATCAGCCGGTCGTTGTGAGAGTGATCGAAGTCCTTGAGCAGATGGAACGCAGCTCGTAGATAGGCCTGACCCAGGTGGATGTCCATCCGGTGTTCCCAATACGAATGTCCGATCGTCTGGGTATTCGCCGATGTGAGGAGCTTGCGAGGCAGGAAGTAATTGTGAGCGATCGTGTCACCAGCCAGATGTGTCAGGTAGCCGAGTGCGCAGGCGCGCTTCGCATCGGTGTCTGCGGCTTCCAACAACTCCTCGCCCACATGCCAGTGGTGGCAGTTGCGCCCGACGGGCGCGTATTTCTTGCCGAAAGTGATGTCGGCCGCGATGGAGCCGTAGAGGAAATCGAGGGGAAACCAGCGCAGGATCTCAGCGATCGCCGTCGGGAACAGCGCCAGCGCCCCCAGCAGCTCGGTGCCGACCAGGATGTGCATCCCCGGGCCCCAAGCCCAGGCCGGTTCGGGTACGAGCAGGATCGCCAGACCTACGAGGACCAGGATTCTCAGCCAACCCATGCGGCGGCTCAGCCCTCCCGTACCCTACGCTCCCGGCGCAGAGCATTACGTAGTTGCTCGAGCTGCTGACGGGCCATGTCTCCGAACTCCTCTCGGGCGGCTTCCAGGCTGGCGCCGAGCTCCTCCCGGAACTCACCGCTCAGCTCGCGGCCCGCCGCCCGGATCTCATCGAGCGTCGCCGAACCGGCACGTCTGACGCGGCGATAGCGCTTCGCCGCTATCGCGGGCAGTCTGCGCCGTGGACGCTCTGGGATCCATGTCGCGGCCAGTCCGGCGCCTACCAAGGCGCCGATGGTGAGGGCGAGGAGGTATTGGGTGGATTCGCGTCGGCCAAATGTCTGAGAGCCGTCGCCAGCGGCTTGTGCCTCACCGGCCATCTCTGATCACTCCTCCTCGTCTTCTACCTCGGCACACTCGTCATCGTTCCGGTCGCCACGGCGCAGGAACCGCGCGCCGGTGCGGATCCCGCGCAGCGCCGATGTGGCGGTCAGCAGCGTGTCTTCAACCTCGCCTTGAACGACATCGATTAACGCGCCCAGTTCCTGGACCCGCTCCTCCGCCGCTTCCAGCGCGTCTTCCAGCCGGTCGTTGGCGACCGATATCGTTTCGCTCACACGGTCGACCTCTTTGCGCACCGACATGACGATGAAGTTGAGATTCTCGCCGACGGCCCGCGCACGGTCGAGTACCGGTCGCGCGTCGCGCCCGATCTCGTCGAGTGCCTTGTCCACGCTGCGCAGGCGGCGCGTTATCTTGTTGATGGCCCAGGCCAGGATGATCATCCCAATACCCAAGACCAGCACCGCCACGATTCCGACTATCCGAATCGTTATGGCCAGCCAATCCTCCACGTCACCCCTCCTGCGCTAGTCGATAGCCGCAGCAGCAGCACTCGCCGGGCGACCGTCCAGTTCACCGGCCCGTTCGAGCACGGCCCGAACCAAGAACGGTCCGATCAGATCGCTAATACCCACGGCGATTACCACAGTAGCGAAGAAGACACTGATCGCGGTCGACAGCTCGAGCCCCACTGCGGTCGATAGCTCGAACCCTGTTGGATTGTAGACAAGGACGAACGAAATAGCTATGGCCAGTGAGATGCCCCCCTGCGGCGTCAGCGCGAGGCCAAAGGTGCCGGGCAGCGTCAGCCCCGGGGGAGGTAACTTCGAGGCCAGCAGGCCGCCCAGCCACTTGGCGAGTATTCGGAGCCCGGCGTATGCGGCGACCAGTGGGAGGATCCACCACGTGGAGAACTCGAGAAGCGCGCCCGCCAGCACGAGCATGATGACGTAGATGGGCTGCTCCCACTCCGACAGAGCCGTGTAAACCCTCCGGCGCATTGGCGACAGATTGCCGATCACCGCGCCCGCGATCATGCAGATGAAGAGGGGGGACAACGACAGATAGAACGCCGTGCCTGCCGCGAACAACACCAGGCCGATAAGCAGGAGCAGCAGTTCCTTGGTGCGAGGTCGGATCCGCGTAAGCGACAGGAACAGTATACCGAAGAATATCCCTAACAGAACCGAGATGGCGAACCACTCGAACAATGACAGTGCAGCGCGAGCCCCGAGCACGCCGGCGCGATAGGCCGAGTTTGTGAGCCCCAAAGCGACGATCCCCACCGCCGCGTCCAGACTGGCGATGTAGAACAGAAGCCGCGTGACTCGTCCCCGCGTCCCGTAGGTATTCGAAATGAGCGCGATGGCGGCCGGCGTCGATACACAGGCCGTCGCCGCCGCCACTAACACGACGGCCCCCAGATCCAGCGAGAACCAGGCGTCGGCGATCAGGTAGCCGATCAGGAAAACGATGCCGAACGCGACGCCTGCTTGCAGCCAGGCGAGTACAAGGTAGCGGGCCGGGAACTGACGCAGGTGACCTGGGTCGAGCTGCAGGCCGAACAGCAAGCCGATCCATCCCAAACCGAGCGCCAACATCGGGTTGAGTCGTTCGACAATGTCGTGCGAGAGGACTTCCAGCAGATGCGGGCCGAGCGCGAATCCGACAAAGAGAAACGGCAATCCGATCGCTATCGATATACGCGGGCCCAGCGGTACTTTGCGCCTGGCGAAGGTCAGCTGGGCGCCCAGCAGACCGATCAGCACCAGGAGCACTACAACGACAATCGGGTTCACAGGTCCGATTCTTCTCCGAGCTCGGGCGCTACACCGACGGCACGAGTCACCGGAATGGTGAACATAATGCCCGAGCCCGGCTCGTCCAGGCTGCCACAGACGTCCTCGATCACCGCGAACGCCGCCTCGACCTTTTCTGGTTCATCGATGACGCTGAAGATCGTGTAATTCTGCGCCCGCGATCGCGAGATCAACGTCTGGATACCGGCGAACAGCGGGATGTCGTGGGTGAGGACGCGCGCCATCCCCTCGCTGTTGATGATCGTGGCGCCGGTGATACCCAGCTCGAGAAACCCGGACAGAATGTCGTCGAGTGCTTCCGGCTGATTGATCACGGCCACGAGTAATTGCATGGATTGTCCGCCTGTCTCGCTGGGCTACGGATGCTGCTCATCGAATTGCCGGATCCTGTCGATCACTTCCTCGGCGCTCCCAGCGCTCAAGAGTTCGTCTAGGATGTCCGGCTGCCGCATCAGGCGCGCGATCCGCGCCAGCAGCTTGATGTGCGTGCCGCTGTTGGCCGGCGGCGACAGGAGGAGGAAGATCGTGTGGACCGGCTTCTCGTCGAGTGAGAGGAAGTCTATACCTTTCTTGGAAAAGGCCAGCTCGATGATGGTCGAGCTGAGCTCGGGATAGACGCAGTGCGGGATCGCGACGCCGCCGCCGATTCCGGTCGACTGGTCCGCCTCGCGTTTTAGCAGTGCTTCGAGGACCGGGCGTTCGTCTTCTACCAATTTCTGCCCGGCCAGGTTGCTTACCATGTCGTGCAGGGTGTCCTCGACACCAGCGGTTTGGAGGTCGAGGATGACCAGCTCGGGCTTCAACAGATTATGCAGCTTCATGTCCGTCCACCGGTTACGAGCCGCCCTTCACATAGCTACGGGTGGGCGACGGTGTCAAGCTGCGATTGACGGCTGTGAGCGTCTTGGCATAAGTTGGCCAGCGATGAGCAGTTTCATAGTCGAAGGCGGTCAACGCCTCCACGGTCACATACGGCCGGCGGGCAACAAGAACGCGGCGCTACCGATGATGGCGGCGGCGCTGCTTACCGACGAGCCGGTTCGTCTCGCCAACCTGCCGGACATACGGGACGTGCACACGATGCTCGAGCTGCTCGGTGCACTGGGCGTCGAGTGCGAGTGGACGGGCCCCGGCACCTTGACGCTGCATGCCGCCGAAGTCCGCTCGGCCGCATTGGAGCCCGAGCTCGCCGCGCGAATCCGTGCCTCGATCCTGTTGGCCGGCCCGATGCTCGCCCGCAGCGGCCAGCTGCGGCTGCCACCGCCGGGCGGTGACGTTATTGGCCGGCGACGGCTCGATACGCATTTCGACACGCTGCAGAAGCTCGGCGCCGAGGTCGAATTGGGCGAGGAGTTCATGCTTCGCGGTAGACTTCGCGGCGCCGAGATTTTCCTGGACGAACCCAGTGTGACGGGCACCGAGAACGCCATCATGGCGGCGGCATTGGCCGAGGGGAGGACGGTGCTGCGCAACGCCGCTTCGGAGCCCCACGTCCAGGATCTCTGCAGGCTGCTGAGTTCTATGGGCGCCCAGATCTCGGGAATCGGGACCGGCGAGCTGCGTATCGAAGGTGTCGAACGATTGAGTGGAGCGAGCGCCGAACTGAGCCCGGACCACATCGAGGTAGGCTCGTTCGTCGGCCTGGCGGCCGTTACTCGCAGCGAGCTGACCATCGGCGATGTCGAGCCCAGCCATCTGTCGAGTATCCGGATCATGTTCGAGCGGCTCGGCGTCTTCTGCGAGCTCGAGGGGCGGACGTTGCGTGTGCCAGCGGAGCAGTCGTTGGAGATCTGCATGGACATCGGCCAGCAGATCCCGAAGATCGACGACGGACCCTGGCCACACTTCCCGGCCGACCTGATCAGCATCGCTCTCGTTCTGGCCACGCAGTGTCGCGGCACCGTCCTCATCCACGAAAAGATGTACGAATCGCGGATGTTCTTCGCCGACAAGCTGACGGCGATGGGCGCCCGGATCGTCATCTGCGACCCCCACCGTGCCGTCGTCGTGGGGCCCACAACGCTGCGCGGTTCGATCGTCGAGAGCCCCGACATCCGCGCCGGTATGGCCATCTTGATCGCTGCGCTCGGCGCTCAGGGCCGCAGCAGGATCTACAACATCGGTCAGATCGAGCGTGGCTACGAGCGTATCGACGAACGGCTGCGGGCGCTCGGTGCCGCGATCGAACGCGGCGAGTGAGTAAGGTGGCCGAGGTCGAGACCCGGCTGGGTGAGCTGCGGGTCTTCGAGCACGCCGATTGGGCCGCCCGGTTCCCAGACTTGATTCAGGGGATTACCGGCCGTGCCCGCGAGTTCGATTTCGGCTCGGGGGAGCTGAAGCCAGCCGACGACGATGGTGGATTCTCGGATGGTTGGGCGCTCCTTCGAGACCTTTCAGGCATCGACCGTGTCGCCCGCTGTCGCCAGGTGCACGGCGCCGACGTGCTCACCTATGACGATCCACACCCGGCGGGCGTGGCCGTGCTCGGTCGTGGCGACGCCATCGTCACGGACCAGGCGGGGGTCCTACTGGCAGTGACTGTTGCGGACTGTGTCCCCGTCTTCATCCTGGATCCCCAGCGACGGCTGCTGGGACTGGCGCACGCCGGCTGGCGTGGGACCGCGGCGGGCATCGTCCGGTCGACCTTGGAAGTGATGCACCGCCTGGGGGCGAACACCGCATCGCTGTACGTCCACCTGGGGCCCGCGATATGTGGGGACTGCTACGAAGTCGGGCCCGAAGTCCAGGTTGCTCTGGGCGGCTCGCGCGAGGCACGGCACGTCGACCTGCGTGCCCACATAGCTCGGGGGTTCGCCGCGGCCGGGATCGATAGGGAGCGGCTGACGGCCTCAACCGCCTGTACGCGCTGCGATTCCGGGTCCTTCTTCTCCTATCGGGGGGGCGATCGGGGGCGGCGGATGTGCGCTTTCCTCGGCTGGTCCGCAGGTTGATTTCCCGCAATACCCCGTCTATATTACGGCCGCAGTTGGGATGAGGCGCTAAGCTACGGCCGCAAGGCCTTTTGAGCAGTGGGGACGCAGTATTTACCCCACTTTTTTATTGCCGGGGCCCACGCGGCCTCGGGACTGTCGACGGCATGGGTCAGAGTTTCGACCGGATCGGTAAGGAGCTAGAGCAAACGGTCGAGGCCGCGCTCGAAAAGCTGGGGTTCGAACTGGTCGAGCTGGAAACCGCTGGGCGGAGTGGTCGACCGATCCTGCGTCTCCGGATCGACCGGCCGGGTTCCCAGCCGGGGCAAGGGGTCAGCGTGGACGACTGCGCGCGAGTCAGCCGTCAGCTCGAGGAACTTCTCGATGCCCGGGAGGGTCTGCCCTCCGGTTACATCCTGGAGGTCTCCTCGCCGGGTGTCGAGCGACCGCTGCGCAAGCGGCGCGATTTCGAGCGCGCTGTGGGCCGTGAGATCGCCTTGCGCGGCTATGAGCCGCTGGCGCGTGGCGCCAAGCGCCTCGAGGGAGTGCTGCTGGGCATTGAGGGCTCTGGCGACGGCGAACGGCTGCGTCTACGGCTGCCGGACCAGAGTGAGATGGAAGTCCGCCGCTCTGCGATTGCCAAGGTGAACCTGGTCTTTCGTTGGGACGAGCCGGGTAAGCCTGGTAAGCGTCGGTCGTAGCACTCGAGTTGAGAGTGGTCTGGAAGTAGAGTCTCCGCTGCGTCGGAGGCAGAGCAGAAAGCAAGGGAGCATCGAACGGATGGCCAACGCGTCACAGGTTTTAGAAGCCTTTCGGGTGATGACGGCACATAAGTCGCTATCGCGCGACGAGCTGCACGACCTGATCAAAGATGGGATTCACGCGGCACTCGCGAAGCGATACGGCCCCAACGTGCAAGCCGAGATCATCGTCGATGAAGAAAAGGGCAAAATCGACATCATAGTTCTCAAAGAGGTGGTCGCCGAAGTACTCGATCCCTCCCGCGAGGTGAGTGTCGAGGAAGCACGTTGGGATGATCCCGACTTCCAGGTCGGCGACCTACTCGAGATCCCGGTGGAGTTCTCCGAGTTCGGGCGCACGGCTGTCCTTGCCGCGAAGCAGCGGATCATCCAGCGCGTTCGCGAGGGCGAGCGTAACCGCATACGTGAGGAGTTCGCAGACAAGATCGGCGAACTGTTGTCCGGCGAAGTCCAGGCGATCGAGCGGGGCAAACTGGTCGTAATGCTCAACGTCCTGCGTGAGGCCGAAGCGATCATCCCTTGGCGCGAGCAGAACCCGCGCGAGCGATTCCGCCAGGGCGAGCCGATACGAGCCGTCCTCAAGAAGCTGGAAGAGACTCCCAAGGGCCCGCGTCTGATACTCTCGCGCGCCGATCCGGGCTTCGTCGCCGCGCTGTTCAAGCTCGAGGTGCCGGAGATCTACCAGGGCGTCGTGAAGATCATCGACATCGCCCGTGAGGCCGGCGGCCGAACCAAGATCGCCGTCGTTTCCAACGACGACTCGATCGACCCGGTCGGTGCCTGTGTCGGACTCAAGGGATCACGTGTCCAAGCTGTCGTCTCGGAGATGAGCGGCGAGCGGATCGACATCGTACCCTGGCACCCAGATCCGGAGATCTACGCGAAACGCGCGCTCGCTCCGGCCAAGGTGGCCAAGGTCATCTCCGAGACCGAGCAGAAAGTTATCACCGCGATCGTTGACGAGGACCAGCTCTCGCTCGCGATCGGGCGCAACGGTCAGAACGTCAGACTCGCCTCTCAGCTCATCGGCTGGCAGATCGATCTCTACTCGAGCCGCGAGTGGATGGAGCGGGGCGCTCAGGTCGCCCTGTTCGGCGGTGGCGAAGATGAGCGGGCCGCCGACTTCCCGCTCGCCGAGCTCGATATCCCGCCGGCCGTCTTGGCGGCGCTGCAGGCGGCGGGCCACGAGACGTTCCTCAACATTATCGATCTGGAGCGCGACGATTTCTTGCGGATAGCCGGATTGAGCGCTGAGGATGCCGAGCTTCTGGAGAAGCTGATCGAGGAGCTCACCATCGTGGAGGAACCGGTCGAACTGACGGGGGACATGCCAACGGATGCCAAGCCGGTCGCGACGGGCGGCCCATTCCAGGAGGTCGAGGAAGAGGGCGAGGAGGAAGTCGAGGAAGTCGAGAAAGTCGAGGAGGAAGGCGAGCAAGTTTCCGCGGGCGCGTCCGGTTCGCCGGAGACGGAGGCTGATGAGGCCGGCGAGCTAGGTGTCGCCGCTACCGGTAACGGCGAACCGACCGAGGAGCCGGAAGCGACGGCCGAAGATACGGTTGCAGCGGTCGATGAGGTCGGGCCGGCGGAGGAAGCGGATGTCGAGGCGGTTCCAGAAGGTGAGTCGGAAGATCGAGTCTGAGGCAGCCGGCCCATTGTTGAGCGGGCTCGGCTTTGCCGCGCGGGCGGGTCGCCTGCGGGTTGGGATGGATGCGGTGGCGCAGTCGCTGAGCTGCGGGGAAGCCGCGGTCGTTGTGGTCGCCGGCGATGCGCCGGAGAAGGTGAGGCGCAAGTTGGAGCGACTCTTGGCCGATGCTGCGCCCCCTAAGGTCGTTGTGCTGGACGGTGAGCGTCTGGGACGTGCGGTAGGACGGGAGCGGGTCATCGTGATGGCGATCACCGACAACGCGCTCGGCGAACGGGTCGTGGAGTTGGCAGAAGCTGTAGAAGGATAGTCGACAGGAGGGGTTCACCCGTGGCAAAGATGCGGGTCTACGAGCTGGCGAAGGAATTCGAGATCAAGAGCGAAAGCTTGATCCACCTGCTCAGGGAGATGGACATCCCCGTCCGCAGCCATATGTCTGCGTTGGATGAGGGGCAGGTCGCCCGCGCCCGTACGCGGCTGGAGCGGGACAAGCGTCGACCGGACAAGAAGGGCGGGAAATCGGATGGCGCGGGGCGTCGTCGTCGCCGTCGCCGTGTCGTGGAGAAGCCCGAGCCCCTCGAAGTCGCGGCTGAGGAGTCGGCCGAGGTGGCGGAACCGGCGGCCGATGTCGAGGCTCCGGCAGAGCCTGAAGAGCCGGCGACCCCAATCGCGGCCGAGGCAGGTGACGTCCGCCTCTGGCCCGGAGAGCTCGAGGATGAGCCTGCGGACGAGGAGGTGGAAGCGGAGGCCGCCGGGCCGGCGCCAGCGGCACCAGAGGACGTGCCCGAGGCAGCGACCCCCGGCGACGAGGAGGTCCCGGAGGTCGCGGCGGAAGCCGAGGCGGAGCCGGAAGCGCCGCGTCCGCCGCCTCCCACCCCGGTATTTCGGAAGGAGCCGGAAGCCCCGAAGCCGGCGGCGGGTGTTGTCCGCATCCAGGCCGAGGGCTACACGCTCGACGGGCGCCGCCGCCGCCGCGGCCGCAAGAAGAAGAAGCAGCCGCGAGTCGATCAGGCCGCCGTGGCCCAGAACATCCGGAAAACGCTAGCCAAGATGGAGGGCCCGACACCGACCCGCCGCCGCCGCCGCGATGTCTCAGAGAAACTCGAGCGCGAAGCGGCCGAGGCCGCCCAGCGGGCGGAGGAGGAACGTAAGACGGTACGCGTGCCGGAGTTCCTTACAGTGGCCGAGCTGGCCGACCTCATGGGCGTCCCACCCAACGAGATCATCACGTCGGTCTTCAAGAATCTCGCGATGATGGTCACCATCAACCAGCGGCTCGACTTCGATCAGATCGAGCTGATCACCGACGAGCTCGGATTCACTGCGGTGCGCGAGGAAGAGTACGACGCTGACGTCATCGCCGATGTACAGCGGGCAGATCCCGAGCGTCTGACCCCGAGACCACCCGTCGTCACCGTGATGGGCCACGTCGACCACGGCAAGACGTTACTGCTCGACCACATCCGCAACACGAACGTGATAGCCGGTGAGGCCGGCGGCATCACTCAGCACGTCGGTGCCTACCATGTCGACGTGGACGAAGACCGCAGCATCACATTCCTCGACACACCGGGCCACGCGGCGTTCACAGCAATGCGTGCTCGCGGTGCGGATGTCACAGACCTGGTGATTCTCGTAGTCGCCGCCGATGACGGTGTGATGCCTCAGACTCGTGAGGCGATCAGTCATGCCAAGAACGCCGGCAAGCCGATCATCGTCGCCGTCAACAAGATCGACCTGCCGACGGCGGACCCGACAAAGGTCAAGCGCGAGCTGCTCGAGCACGAGGTCGTGATCGAGGACTTCGGCGGTGAAGTGTTGTGCACCGAAATCTCCGCCAAGTCGGGTCAGGGGATCGATGACCTGCTCGAGAAAGTCCTGCTACAGTCCGAGATGCTGGAACTCAGTGCCGATCCGGGGCTCGCCGCCCGCGGCACGGTCATCGAATCCGAGCTCGACAAGGGAATGGGTCCTGTGGCGACCGTCCTCATCACCGAGGGAACGCTGACGATCGGCGACGGCTTCGTCTGCGGCGTCCACGCGGGCCGCGTTCGGGCCCTACTCGACGAACGAGGCAACAACGTGGAGGAAGCCGAGCCGGGGATGCCCGCCCGTGTGCTCGGCTTCGAGGGCGTCCCGCAGGCCGGCGAAAGCCTGATCGTCCTCGAGTACGAGCGCGCCCGCGAGATCACCGGCAAGCGGCAGCAGATCGAGCGCGAGCGGGACTTCCGGCGCCGCAGCCAAGTCGGTCGCCTCGAGGACATATTCGAAGCCGTCCAGGCTGGTGAAAGAACTCAGCTCCCGCTCATCATCAAAGGCGACACTGACGGCTCGGTCCAGGCGCTGTCGGACGAACTGGAAGGGCTGTCCACCAGCGAGGTCGAGGTGAGAGTCATCCACCGGGGCGTCGGGGCGGTGAACGAGAGCGACGTGCTGCTGGCGCAGACCAGCGGTGCGATCATCATTGGCTTCCACGTGCGACCGGACCGCGGGGCCCGGGAGTTGGCCGACCGCGAGGGCGTCGATATCCGCTCCTACCGCGTCATCTACGAGGCTGCCGAAGAAGTGAAGGCGGCGCTCGAAGGGATGCTCGCCCCGGAGGAGAAGGAGGTTATCGTCGGCGCGGCCGAGGTCCGACAGTTGTTCAAAGTGCCCAAGGTCGGAACGGTCGCCGGCTGTTACGTCAGCGAGGGCGTCATCGATCGCAACGCTCGTATCCGGGTACTGCGCGAGCACGTCGTCGTCTACGAGGGCAAGCTCGCCAGCTTGAAGCGATTCAAGGACGACGCCAAAGAGGTGAGAGCGGGTTACGAGTGCGGTATGTCGATCGAGAACTTCAACGACATAAAGGTCGGTGACATTCTCGAGGCATTCCGGGTGGAGCGGATAGCGCGCACCTTGGACGGCGGCGTGGCGCAGGCCGGTGTCGCCGGCGAAGGTGAATCCGGCGCGAGTAAATAGCCACGGCTCGCTGTGCGCGAGGCGCACGGCCTGACCCTCGAACTGCGGTGGTCACAGGCGTAATAGAATGGGAGCTACACCTTGTCGGGTGTTCCTCCCTGAAGCAGAAGCGGGCGATACTACGAAGCCTCAAGGATCGGCTCCGGGGACGCCACAACGTCGCGGTCGCCGAGACAGACCATCAAGATACGTGGCAGAGAGCGGAACTCTGCGCCGTCACCGTGTCCACCGATCGGCGGCGTGCGAACGAGGTGCTCAGCCGCGTCGATTCGGTAGTCGCGGGGGAGTACCGGGTTCGCATAATCGACAGCACCACTTACTTCTATTGAGTCCGACTACCCGTCTGGATTCCGGCATCGCTGCAGCACCGTTCGGTGATTTGATGAAAAAAGAGTACTCGCGTACTCAGAGATTGGGTCCACTGCTGAAAGAAGAGATCTCGCTCCTGCTGCGGCGCGAGGTCAAAGACGCTCGCATCGGAGACGTAACCGTCAGCGACGTCGCGGTCACGCCCGATCTGAAAGAAGCCACCGTCTACGTCCAGGTGCATGGTGACGAGAGTCGGAAGGCGCAGGCGATCGCCGGCCTGGCCAGCGCCGCCGGCTTCATCCGCTCCCGTCTCGGGCGCGAGCTGAGAATTCGCCGGGCCCCCGAGCTGCATTTCGAGATCGACCGAACCCAGGAACGGGCGGCTCGCATCCACGAGCTGCTGGCCGAGATCGATCTGCCGGATGAGCCGCCAGAGGACGAGGATGGGGGCTGAAGCGGTTGGCCTGCTCCTGGTCGACAAACCGGAAGGCCCGACGTCCCACGATATGGCCGAGATCGTGCGCCGAGCCACCGGAGTGCGGCGCGTCGGTCACACCGGAACCCTCGACCCGTTCGCCAGTGGACTGCTGTTGATCTGCGTCGGCTGGGCGACCCGCCTCGCCGAGTACCTGACCCCATTGGCCAAGGTCTACCGCGGCGTCATTCGCCTGGGTGAATCCACGGACAGCGATGATCGGACGGGAACGGTGGTCGGAAGGAGCGACGGCTGGCGCGAGATCGACGCGGCTTCGATACGGCGGGTGCTGGAGGCCCAGGTCGGTGAGATCGATCAACTTCCGCCGACGTTTTCAGCCAAGAAGCTCTCGGGCCGGCGCGCCTACTCGCTGGCACGTGCCGGTGGGGAGATCGAGCTAGACCCGCGGCGCGTGACGGTTCGGAGCATCGAGCTTCGAGACCTGTCGCTGCCCGATCTCTGCTTCGAGGTCGCGTGCTCCAGCGGCACCTATGTCCGCGCGATCGCTCGGGACGTGGGAGAGGCACTGGGCGTTGGTGGCCATCTCGCAGAGTTACGCAGGCTGCGAATCGGCGAGTTCAGTGTCGACGACGCGCTGCAACTGGATCGCGACACGCCGGCGGACGAAATGCTGGTCCGACTGCGGCCGCCCGAAGAAGCGGTTGCTGGCCTCGAGCGATTGGATCTCGACGTCGAGACTGCGCAGGCCTTCCGTCACGGCCGGCCGACTAGCTGGAGCAAGGGGCGACTCGAAGGCCCGACCGCCGCCTTTGTGGCTGGCTCGCTGGTGGCGATCGTCGAGCAGCGGGAGAGTCGAATATGGCCGAAGAAGGTGTTTGGAGTACCGTGCGATCGAGCAGGAGGCTGACCAGCTAGTTGAAGCACAGGGCGGAGAATCATGGGCTGCCGCCCCACGCACGGGGCGCCGCAATCACGGTTGGCACGTTCGATGGGGTGCACCGCGGGCACTGGGCCGTGCTGCAGCGCCTCTGCGATGCGGCTCGCCAGGATGACCTACACAGTGTGCTGGTGACCTTCGACCCTCACCCGCTGAAGATCGTTCGCCCGGAGATAGCTCCGCGCCTGCTCACCACCCCCAACGAGAAGAAGCTCATCCTGTCACTCTCGGGAATCGATTACGCCGTCTTCCTGAGCTTCACTCGTTCACTCTCAGTCTATCTTCCGGAGGAGTTCATTCGCGACGTGCTGCTGGAGCGCTTCCGGTTGAAGAGATTGGTCGTGGGCTATGATCACGGCTTCGGTCGGGATCGCAGCGGCGATGCCGAGACGATACGCGAAGTCGGCGCACGCCTCGGCTTCGATGTAGAGGTCCTGGGACCCGAGTTGATGAACGACGAGACCATCTCATCCAGCCGCATCCGCGGTGCGCTGCAGGCGGGAGACGTCGAGCGAGCCGCCCGGGGGTTGGGTCGTCCCTACTCGCTGACCGGAGTTGTCGTTCATGGTGAGGGGCGCGGCCGGACACTGGGCTTTGCCACAGCGAACGTTGCCGTCGGCCATAGCGACAAGCTGCTACCGCGGGACGGGATCTATGCGGTAAGCGCCGCTTCGCGGTCCCATCAGGGACCTGGCCTGCTGCACCTCGGCCCCCGACCGACCTTTCGTGGGTCGCCGCCTTCGATCGAGCTGCATCTGCTCGATTTCGACGGCGACCTCTACGGCGAGCTAGTGCAAGTCGAGTTCCTGGCTCGCTTGCGGGACGTGCAGCCCTTCGCCTCGGCCTCCCAGCTGGTCGAGCAGATGAGGCGCGACCGGGAGGCGGCGGTGGCCTTCTTCCAGCCGGGCCGCCTTTACATGGCGAGGGGCTCGGAATAAGTTTCTCGTTCTATTTAGACAGCGGATTCCGGCCCTGGCCGGACTCTTCATAGCCAGAGAGTCACCATAGGATGGTAATGACCAAGGAAGAGCGCGAAGCGCTCATTGAGAAGCACCGGATCAATCCCGGCGACTGCGGGTCGACACCGGTCCAGATCGCACTGCTCACCCGGCGGATCGCCGATCTCACGGAGCATCTGCGCCAGCACCCTAAGGATCACCATAGCCGCCAGGGACTCCTCAGATGGGTCGGCAAGCGGCGCCGCCTGCTGCGATATCTCAACCGAACTAACCCCGAGGCTTACAGGCAGCTGGTCAAGGACCTGGGCCTGCGCGGGTAGACGGAGACGCCCCCGATGACCCTCGGGGGCATTTCCTATTCAACTACCTCTTGGCAGTAAGGAAACAACGGAAACCATGGCAACACTGATTGAACGCAAATTCGCCGGCCGCACCCTCATGATGGAGACAGGCCGCATGGCCCGGCAGGCGGACGGCGCCGTATTCGTCCAATTCGGCGAAACGACAATACTCGCGACAGTCGTCGCCGAGGACAAACCGACGAAATTGCCCTTCTTCCCTTTGACCGTAGAGTACCGCGAGAAGAGTTACGCGGCGGGCAAGATCCCGGGTGGCTTCTTCAAGCGTGAGGGCCGACCGGGTGAGAAGGAGGTTCTCTCGGCCCGCCAAATCGACCGATCGATCCGGCCGCTCTTCCCCAAGGGCTTCAACAACGAGACGCAGGTCGTCATTTCTATCCTCTCGGCCGATCAGGAGAACGATGCCGATGTCCTCGGCCTGCTCGGTGCGTCGGCGGCGCTCAACCTGTCGAGCGTGCCTTTCCCGTATCCTATCGCAGGCGTGCGGGTTGGCCGGCTGGAAGGCGAGTGGGTGCTCAACCCGACGTTCCAGCAACTCGAGTTCTCCGATGTCGACGTGGTCGTGGCCGGCTCGGAACATTCCATAGTAATGGTCGAGGGCGGCGCTCTCGAGATCTCGGATGACGAATTCGTCGACGCCCTCGAGTTCGCGCACGAGGGAATTCGCGAATTGGTTGCCATCCAGAAAGAGCTGATCGAGCCACTGGCGAAGCCGAAGATGGAGTGGACAGCCCTCGAGTTGGGCGAAAGTCTCGTCTCCCGGGTCCAGGACCTCGCATCGCAACGCGTCGATGAAGCCCTCAACCTCCCCAATAAGGAAGAGCGCAACGTGGCGCTCTCGGCGCTGCGCAAGGATATCACCGATGATGTGACGGGCGAGTTCGAGGAAATCGAGAACTACGAAGAGCAGGTCAACAAAATAGTCGACCAGATCGAGTACGAGACATTGCGCGCTCAAATCCTCGAGAAGCGGGAGCGAGTCGACGGCCGTTCGCCCGAGGAAGTACGCTCGATCTCCTGCGAGGTCGGTCTGTTACCGCGCACCCACGGCTCGGCACTGTTCACGCGCGGCAGCACGCAGTCGTTGTCCGTCGTGACCCTGGGGACCAGCCGTGACGAGCAGCGGATCGACACGGTCGATGTTGTTCAGGAGACGTCGAAGTCGTTCATGCTGCACTACAACTTCCCGCCGTTCTCGGTGGGCGAGGTCCGAATGTTCCGGGGTACCTCGCGGCGCGAGATCGGCCATGGCGCCCTCGCGGAACGTGCCCTGCAACCGCTGTTGCCGGCCTACGAGGACTTCCCCTACACGATACGCATCGTCAGCGACATCCTCGAGTCGAACGGCTCTTCGTCGATGGCGACGGTGTGCGGCGGCTCGCTCGCGCTGATGCAGGCGGGTGTCCCGGTGCGCGCCGCGTGCGCCGGTGTGGCGATGGGCATGATCAAGGAAGGTGACAAGGTCGAAATCCTGACCGACATCATGGGCATCGAGGATCACCTTGGAGACATGGACTTCAAGGTGGCCGGGACCCGCAAAGGGATCACCTCTGTCCAGATGGACATCAAGATCGAGGGTATATCGACCAAGTTGCTACGCGAGGCGATGGCGCGGGCGCGTGAGGCCCGCGATCACATCCTCGATATCATGAGCAAGACGCTGGCCGAGCCACGCTCCGATCTGTCGCCTACCGCTCCGCGGATTATCACGCTCCAGGTGAAGCCGGAGAAGATCGGTGAAGTGATTGGCCCGAAGGGTAAGACGATTCGGGGGATTGAGGAACAGACCGGCGCCGAGGTTAACATCGAAGACAGCGGCCTGATCACGATCTCTTCGGTGTCTGGTGAGGCCGGCGAAAAGGCGCGTGAGATTGTCGAGGCGATCGTACAGGAGCCGGAAATCGGCCGCGTCTACGAGGGTGTTGTGAAGAACACCACCTCGTTCGGCGCCTTCGTCGAGATCCTCCCCGGCGTCGAAGCGCTCTGCCACATCTCCGAGCTCGAGGAAGGCCGGGTCGAGAAGACCGAAGATGTCGTCAAGCGCGGCGACAAGGTAAAGGTCAAGCTGATCTCCATCGATGACCGCGGCCGCATGCGCCTATCGCGCCGGGCGGCGATGTCGGCTGAGACAGAGCCGGAAACGGCCAAACGCTCGTGAGGCCGAAGCCGCTCGAAAAACACCAGGCCTGTCCCGCGCTACGTGGGGCGGGCCTTTCTTCTATAGCGAACATCGACGTTCGAGGTTCGATGTCCAAGATGCCGGAACCGGCGGCGCGTCCATGACATGTCCTGCCCCTGAACAGACTATTCAGCTCGACGAGGCCGTTTTCCAGACTCGATTCGATGGTGGGCCGATGGTGCTCTCCGAGCGGATCTCCACGGTGCGATCGGTGGCGGTGGGTATTTGGGTCCGTTGGGGCGCCAGCCACGATCACGTAGAGAGGCTGGGATCGTCTCACCTGTTGGAACACATGATCTTCAAGGGGACCCAGGGGCGGACGGCTCGCCAAATCGCGCTCGAGGTGGAGAGCATCGGTGGCTCGCTCGATGCTTACACATCACGCGAGCACACCGCCTGCTACGCCAAAGTGTTGGATGAACACCTCCCTATCGCCGTCGACGTGCTCACAGACCTGATCTTTCGGCCGCTGCTGCGCGAGGAGGACCTGGGAATCGAGCGCCGCGTGATCCTCGAGGAGATCGCCGGGGTCGAGGACACGCCGGAGGAGCTCGTCTTCGATCTGCAGGCACGTGCCACGTGGGGCGAGCATCCCTATGGCAACCCCGTCCTGGGTACGGCGGAAACCGTCGGCGCAATAACGCTTGACGACCTTCGTGGCCTCTGGCGGACTGCCTATCAGCCGGGCGCCTGCGTGGTTGCCGCCGCCGGGAACATCGAGCATGATGAGGTGCTCGAGTTAGTGACGAGGCACTTCCCTCAGACCCGCGAGCCAGTTGAGGCGCCGGGTGTTCCGGAGCCCGCTCCGGCGACGCCGGACGAGCAACGGGTGGGGCGCGACACCGCGCAAGTCCACATCTGTTTGGGCGCGACCACCTTCCCGCGCAGCGATCCGCGTCGCTACGGCTCGATCCTCATCTCCACGGCCCTCGGCGGTGGAATGAGCAGCCGACTGTTCCAGCGTGTCAGGGAGGAACTCGGCCTGGCCTATACGATCTACACGTTCCAATCGTTCTACGCCCGAGGCGGTCTGGCCGGTGTGTACATGGCGACCCGGCCCGATACCTCCGACCGGGCGGTCGAGGAAGTCCGTAGCGAGCTGGACCTCCTGTCTGGCACCGGCCTTGCAAGTGAGGAGCTACGGGCGGTCAAGAACCAGACGAAGGGGCAGGTGCTGCTGTCGCTGGAGTCGACATCGGCGCGACTACAGCGTCTCGCCGGTGTGGCACTTTACGACGAACCGTACCTGACCTTGGACGAGATCTGCGCGCGAATCGACGCGGTCGGCGAGCAAGAGGTGGCCGAGCTGTGCTGGAAGTACTATGCTCCTGAGCACCAAGCAGTGATCCGCCTCGGCCCCGAGCCCCCGGGTGCCGAGCCCCAATAGCGAGAGATTTTTCCGTCTTGTGCGGTTAGAGATATCTGGCCCTTAACGAGCGAGGCTAGGGAGATGATCGTCGGAGTACCCAAGGAGGTCAAAACGGCGGAGAACCGTGTGGCGATGGTGCCCGCCGGGGTGGAGACCCTAATCGCCCACGGTCACAAGGTGCTCGTCGAGAAGGACGCCGGGGTTGGCAGCGGCTTCGATGATGCAGCGTACAAGGCAGCCGGTGCGACCCTGATTGACAGCGCCGACGAAGTATGGGCGGACTCGGAGATGATCGTGAAGGTGAAGGAGCCGATCCCGGAAGAGTACCCACGGGTCAAGCGGGAGCATGTAATTTTCACCTACTTCCACTACGCGGCGGACGAACGGTTGACCAAGGCGATGCTGGAGAGCGGTGCCGTGACCATTGCCTACGAGACCGTACAGCTCGAGACCGGCGAGCTGCCCTTGCTCACGCCGATGAGCGAGGTTGCAGGCCGCATGGCGATCCAGGAAGGTGCGAAGTATCTGGAGAAAACCTTCGGCGGCCTCGGTATCTTGCTGGGCGGTGTGCCCGGCGTGCACCCTGCAGAGGTCGCCATCCTGGGCGGCGGAGTAGTCGGCACCCAGGCCGCCTGGATGGCGGCCGGACTTGGCGCTCGCGTCACGGTCCTCGATGTCAGCCTGGAGCGGCTGCGCTACCTGGACGACGTGATGCCGAAGAACGTCGTCGGCGAGTACTCGAACCGGCACAACATCCTGGGTGCGATCGGCCGCGCCGATCTCGTCGTCGGGGCGGTCCTGCTGCCCGGCGCCAAGGCACCACACCTCGTCTCCAGAGAGGATTTGAAGCTGATGAAGAGTGGGTCGGTGATCGTTGACGTTGCCGTCGACCAGGGCGGGTGCGTCGAGACCGTGAAGCCCACGACCCACGAAGACCCGACCTACGTGGTCGATGGGGTTATCCATTACTGCGTGGCGAACATGCCCGGTGCCGTGCCGCGCACCTCGACGCTCGCGCTGGCCAACGCGACCTTCTCATACGCGCTCAGACTGGCGGACGACGGCTGGGAGAAGGCCTGCCGCGAGGATGACGCTCTGGCGCTCGGTGTGAACACGGTCGAGTCGAAGATCACCTGCCGCGGCGTAGCCGAGGCCTTTGACTTGCAGCATACGCCGATCGAGGAAATCCTCGGGTAGGGGGTCGGGAATTCGGGGATTTCGCGAATCCATGAGTAATAGACCAATTGAACCTTAGAATACTCGATCTCAGAATCACGGCGGTTCTTACTTCGAGACGTCGATGGTTCGACTGACAGGTCGCTGAAAAACGATGGGAGTGCTCCACCAGGGAGGCGCCGGGGTTCCCCGGAGCGTAACGCGTGAGCGGGAAAGGGCGGTGCCACGCCCTCGCTTGGCGCACGCGAGCGGTGAAGCGAGGTCCAAGGTGGACCCCCGCGGGACCCCGGCGCCGACCCGATTCCACGGAACTTTTGCAGCGACCTGTTAATCTCTTGATCATGGAATCCCCGAGTCCCCGATCCCCTTGTCCATTGCGCCCCTGTGCCCCCTCTGTCTAGTATTGGAGGTTAGACTACCCTGTCCGCCCAACCTGGGGGTTGTGAGGGTCTGGAAAGCGGTGGGCTCCCGCCCACTGCGGGGAGGATGAGCTGATCTCATGGGTTTTGGCTGGTTCGATACTGGTAGGCTGCTCCCTGTCAACGACATAGCTGTCGACCTGGGCACGGCCAACACACTGATCTATGTGAAGGGCGAGGGTATCGTCCTGAACGAACCGTCGGTGGTCGCAGTCGACAAGTCGAACGGGAAGATCCTCGGCGTCGGGCTGGAGGCGAAGGGCATGCTCGGCCGCACCCCCGGCGGGATCGAGGCGGTTCGCCCGCTCAAGGACGGGGTGATCGCTGACGTCGACGTCAGCGAGCTCATGCTCAGGCACTTCCTCAGGATGGTGACGGCCAAGCGCGTCTTCCGCCTCAAGCCGCGGGTGGTGATCGGACTGCCGTCGGGCATAACCGAGCTGGAACGCCGGGCCGTGCGGGCGGGTGCGCAGGCGGCGGGCGCCAAAGACGTCTACATGGTGGCGGAGCCGATGGCCGCCGCGATCGGTGTGGGTCTGCCGGTCGAAACGCCGACCGGCAACATGGTGATCGACATTGGCGGCGGTACGACGGAGATTGCCGTGATCGCGCTGGGCGGCATAGTTTCGGACACGTCGATCCGGGTAGGCGGTGACGAGATCGATGCGGCGATCGTCACCTTCTTGCGCAAGAACTACAACCTCTTGGTCGGCGAACCGACAGCGGAAGCGATCAAGATCCAGATCGGCTCGGCCGCCCCGGTGGGCGATGAACGTGAGATGGACGTGAAGGGACGCGATCTCGTCTCCGGCATACCGAAGACGGTGCGCATCCACTCCGAGGAGGTCAGGGAGCATATCCAGGAACCGATCCAGCAAGTCGTCGAGGCGGTTCGCCGCGCGTTGGAGATCACGCCGCCCGAACTGGCGAGCGACATAGTAGATCGCGGGATCGTGATGACCGGCGGCGGCTCGCTGATCCGCGGACTCGATCGACTTCTGCAGGAAGAGACTAACTTACCAATCCACGTTGATGAGGAGCCGCTGACGTGCGTGGTCCGTGGCGCCGGACGCATCCTCGACGACCTTCCCAGATACAGAGGGGTGCTGTCCACCTGAGTCAATTGGGCGGGACTCCCGAGCCGGGGGCGAAACGGCTGGCTCGCCGCGACCTTCTGGTCCTCCTGTTCCTGCTGCTCGGCGCAGTCGTCCTCGTGACCTTGCCGCACGAGCGTCAGCTGACCCTGGCAACGGCGGTCCGTTCGACGGTTCTGGCACCGGTACTCCGCCTCCATGCCTGGTTGTCGGAGACCCGGACGGCTCGTACGAGTCTCCAGGCACTGGCGGCGGACCGCGATTCTCTGGCCGCGCGGCTGCTGGCGCTGCAGGGTGTCGAGGAAGAGAACCTACGGCTGCGGGCTCTGCTCGAGCTGGCCGAGCGCGGGAGGGACCGCTTCCGACCGGCCAACCTGACGCCAGCGGGTCGGACTGGTGAAGGTGTGAAGCGCTCGTTCGTACTCGACACGGGATCGAGCGCAGGCGTCGTGGGCGACGCGCCGGTGGTGGCGCCCGGCGGACTAGTAGGCATCGTACGAAGGGCCTTCCCGGGCCAGGCGACCGGCGACTTCTGGACACACCCGGATTTCCGAGCCAGCGTGATGACGACGGACGGCAGCGTATTCGGGATCATCAGACCGTTGGGTGGCACACCCCTGGCCATGTCGCTCGAGGGCGCCCCGTTCCAGGCCGAGCTGCCCGCCGGCACCGAGCTCGTGACGTCCGGGCTCGGTGGAGTTTTCCCCCGCGGTATCCCGATCGGCAGGGTCACCCGGCAGACGGCGGAAGAGGCCGGTTGGGCGAAGAGTTACCTGGTGGAACCGGCGGTTCACCCCGATGCCGTGCGCGAGGTCATGGTGCTGGTCGCGCGTGCCGATACGCCGGACGTGACGGACCTCTGGGAGCGGACCGAGCGGGGCGACGGGCGCTGATCGTGGCTGCACGAGCCGGTTCTCGCTTCGGACTGCTGGGCGCCATACTAGTGCTGACGTTCCTTCACTTCGCACTGGCTCCGCTCTTCGATTCGTGGTTCGCCAGTCCGAATCTATTGCTCTGCGCGGTTCTGGTCTCGGCCCGCCAGCTGCGTCCAGCTGCGGCCGCATCGGTCGGTTTCATCCTCGGCATCCTCGAGGATGGGATGGCCGTCAGCCACTTCGGTCTGGCGACGCTGCTCCTGGTTCTGGTGGCCTACCTGGGCTCGCTGACGCGGGATACGTTCGTGGGTGAGGAACCCCTGTTCATAGGCACGTACCTGTTCGTGGGGACTTGGGCCTACGAGACCGCGATCTTTCTGATCCTAGGGGCCAGCGGCGATCCGCTGTCCTATATCTTCCTGCGGGCACCGCTCGACGGAATCGCCACGGGTGTCGTGGGGTACCTGGCCTTGCCGTTCGTGAGGTCGCGATGAGGACGATCTCACGGTCGCATCAGGTGCAGGTTCGAGGACGCAGCCGCCTGGCACGCTGGCTGGCCCTGCTGGTCATCATCGGCCTGGGCGTCCAGTTCTTCAGGATCCAGATCCTCAAGCACACGACCTACGCGCTGCAGTCGGACGGCAATCGAATCCGTCAGCTCCCTATCCCGGCGGCGCGCGGGGCGATCTACGATCGTAACGGCGAAGTCGTCGCCGAGAACGTGCCCGGCTACTCGATCGCCGTCCTGCCGCTCTCCATCGACTCACTGCGCGTCGTGCTCGACGAGTTGGCGCCGATACTCGAGCTGTCCGGCGAGCAACTCGACCGCCTAGTCGGGAGCTACCGTCGGCACCCGAACCGACCGGTCACCGTGGAGCGGAACGCCAGCTTCGCCGAGGTCTCGGCAATCGAGGAACGGCGAGCCCACCTGCCCGGCGGCATAGTGATCGAGGCGGCCCCCAAGCGGCTCTACCCGCACGACTTGCTGCTCGCTCACGTCGTCGGCTACGTGGCGGAAATCAGCGATGCCGACCTCAGAAACCAAGAGTTCCAGGACTACGAGCCGGGACGCATCGTCGGGCAGACGGGCGTAGAACGCGTCTACGATCGCTTGTTGGCCGGTACTCCGGGCGTGCGCTACGTGGAGGTCAGCGCGCTCGGTCGGGTCGTCGGCGAGTTCAGGGGTCGTCCGACGGTGGAGCCCGTTCCCGGCCGCGATCTCTATCTCAACCTCGACCTCGCACTGCAGGAACGCGCGGCCGAGCTATTCCCCGACACTATGGCCGGAGCGGTGGTCGCCTTGGAGCCGCAGAGTGGGGCCGTGCTGGCCATGTACAGTGCGCCGAGCTACGACCCGAACTCGTTCGTCGGTGGCTTCGAGCCGGCCGCCTGGCGCGCCCTCAACACGGACCCGGGTCGGCCCCTGTTCAATCGCGCCGTTACCGCTGCCTACGCGCCGGGCTCGACGTTCAAGCTCATCATGGCCGGGATCGCGTTGAAGGAAGGCCACGCCGTGGTCGATACCAAGATGCAGATACCCTGCAGGGGCGCGCTCATGTACTACGGCCGGGTCTTCCACGACTGGACGCCGGTCGGCCACGGCTCGCTCGACCTCCACGGCGCCATCCGGCAGAGCTGCGATGTGTACTTCTATCAACTCGGCCTCAAGATCAGCCTGCCGACCGTGCTGGCTGGCGTGAGCGACTTCGGGATCGGTCAGCCTACGGGGATCGATCTGCCGTCTGACATCACGGGCAGCTTCCCGGACTCCACCGCATGGTACGACGAGCGCTACGGGCCCAACGGTTGGACGAACTCGGTCGTGCTCAATCTGGCGATCGGACAGGGCGAAAACGCTCAAAGTCCCTTGAAGATGACGCAGATCTTTGCCGCCCTGGCGAACGGTGGCACGCTCCCGACGCCCAGGGTGGCGAGAACCGGGACGGCTCCCGAGCCGTCGGGTACGCTCCCGCTGGACGCCGAGCAACTGACGGTCCTGAAGAACGCCCTCGTGGCCGTGTTGAACGAGCCGACGGGCACGGCACGCGGGTCGCGTCTGCGCGACTGGACGTTGGCAGGAAAGACGGGGACGGCGCAGAATCCGCACGGCGAGGATCACGCCTGGTTCATCGGCTTTGCGCCGGCGGAGGACCCGCAGATCGTGGCTGCGGCGCTGGTCGAGGCCGGCGGCCACGGCTCGTCCGCCGCGGCACCTATCGTGTCACGGCTCATCGACTT